>NZ_JBIAPT010000032.1:0-91572 GCF_042888425.1 Streptomyces sp. NPDC002889 | reverse complement strand
TGAGTTGCTTGCGCGTCACGGCAAATTCCTACCGGGTTCCACCCATGAAGGAGGCAGAACCCAACAACTGATCACAACCTCACACAGGCCCTAGTGACGGGCGCGGCACTGGTTGGCGGTGGTGCAAGCGGCGAGCGTGGAGATGTGCCCGAGCCGGACGCCATCGGCTGATCCCAGTGAAGGAGCCTCCCATGAAGCACACCATCGTGATGACGGGCGCGAGCCGCGGGATCGGCCGCATCGCCGCGGAGTACATCCTGCGCCAGTCGCCGAACGTGCACCTCCTCGTCGTCGCACGCGGCTCCTCCGGCACACGGTCGGCTGCGGAGCTCGGCGCGGGCGGACACGCGGTCTCGCAGGTCTCGGCGGACCTCGGCTCGCTGAAGAGCGTCCGCACGGCCGCCACCGAGATCCGCGACCGGCTCGACCAGGGAGAACTCCCGCCGCTGCGCGGCTTTGTGGGCAACGCGGGCATCCAGTACACGAACGCCCTCACCGAGGGACCCGACGGGTTCGAGTCCACCTTCACGGTCAACGTGCTCGCCAACCACCTGTTCGTCCGCCTGCTCCAGGACCGCTTAGCCGCTCCCGCCCGAATCGTGATCACCTCCAGCGACACCCACTTCGGCGACTTCAAGCACAACATGGGTATGGTGCCCGGCCCGGCCTGGAAGTCCCCGGACGTCCTCGCCCGCACTTGCGCCTTCCCTAAGCCGGCCACCGCGGTCGCCGGGCGCACCGCGTACTCGACGAGCAAGCTGGCCGCCATCTACCTCGTGCACGAGTACGCGCGCCGCCTGCCGACCGGAATCGACGCCGTCGCCTACAACCCGGGCTTCGTCCCCGGCACCGGTCTCGCCCGCAACGCAGGACCCGTCTCCCGGTTCGCGATGCGGCGCATCCTGCCGGTGATGACCCTCACGCCGTTCGCCACCAGTCGCAACGCCGCGGGCCGTTACCTTGCCGACGTCGTCCTCGGCACGACCCAGGCGCCGACCGGCTCCTACGTCGACCGCAGCAGTGTGGGCCGCTCGTCGCTGGAGTCCTACGACCCACGGCGCGAAGGTGAACTCTGGGATGCCGCCGAACGGTTCACCGCGGCGTGATCAACCAGGATGGATGCGCTCTCAGGTGACGCGGTGAGCAATTCACCCTTCCCCCTGCACGCCTGCACCCGCTCCGGAACCGCGGGTGGGCCAGTAGCCACTTCTGGATCGCCGGCGTCTTGTGTGTGGAGGCGTTGTCGCAGATCAGGTGCACGTCGAGGCGATGTCCAAGGCCAGAGGATCAGTCGCGGACCGACCGCAGCTGACAGTGGTCTCACACCCCGACAGCAGGGCACGGCGTGCCTGCGAGGGCGCATGGGATCCGACGCCCACAATTGCCCATGAATATCTGATTCATGAGAAAAGTCCATGCCGAGTTCACACAGGAGTGCGTGCCGATGGATCTGGAGCTCACCGACAAAGTCGCCGTCGTCACCGGCGCCAGCAAGGGCATCGGCCTGGCCATCACCGAGGCGTTCCTGCGTGAGGGCGTGCGTGTGGTCGCCGGCAGCCGTTCCGAGACCCTTGAGCTGGCCGCGTTGCTCGAGACGTATGACGTGGCCTTCGTCGCCGGCGATCTGGCTACCGGCGAAGGCGTGGATGCACTGATCCAGGCGGCGATGGAACGCCATAGCAGGATCGACGTCCTGGTCAACAACGTCGGAGCCACCGAGCCCCGCACCGATTTCCTCGCCATCGACGACGCACAGTGGCAGCGGGGCTTCGACCTGAACTTCTTCAGCGCCGTCCGCGCCAGCCGCGCCGCGCTGCCCCACCTGCTCGCGGACGGCGGAGGCGCGGTCGTCAACATCAGTTCCATCAACGCCCGGCTGCCCTTCCCCACGGTGGTGGACTACTCGGCGGCCAAGGCCGCGCTGACCAGCCTTACCAAGGCGCTGTCGGAGGAGTTTGCGCCGCGCGGCGTACGGGTGAACGCCATCGCTCCGGGACCGGTCCGCACCCCGTTCTGGACCGCCCCCGGCGGCTTCGCCGAGGCCGTGGCGGCCAGCGCAGGGACCACTGCCCAGGAGGCCATGGACGTGGTGGTGCCCCAGCAGATGGGCATCACCACGGGACGCTTCACCGAACCTCACGAGGTCGCCAACCTCGCGCTCTTCCTGGCCTCGCCCCGCGCAGCGAACATCACAGGCGCCGAATTCCTCATCGACGGCGGCCAGACCAAGACGACCTGATCCCTGGCGCGACGGTGCCGCGGGAAACCCTGCTCGGGGCTCCATGGCATAACCACTCGGGCGGCGTGGATCGACTTCAGCGCGGCCAGGCCCCAGCGGATGCCCTTCCCGACCCGGCGAAGCTATGCGGCCACAGCACTGGCCACACCTGGCCTCATCGCGCGCCGCGCCGTTGTGTCGGCCGCCTTGCACACTGCCGCCATGCGGGCACAACGCGCAGCGACAGAGCTGCTCAAGTCCTACGGCTACCTGCTCCTGGAGATGGAGAGCCAGGTGGAAGCGGCGGCGCTCCGTCGCATCGTAAGGTGCCGGAGCGCCAAGGGCTCATTCCGGCCGCGTCCCGAGCCGCTCGGCCAGGAAGGCGATGATCTCGTTCCGGGCCTGCATGGTGGGGTGACCGTCCTGGTCGACGAGGTGTGCCGTGACGACGCTGTGGGCGCAACCGACGACGTCACGGAAGAAGGGCGGAGGGTTCGTGTTCGCCGTCTCGGATTCGAGTACGCGGCCGTCGAACGCGTCCCCGAGCAGCGCTCGGTAAGCGGCGAACCGCCGGCCGGTGCACCACCTGTCGTTGTCGAAGCGGTAGGCGAGAACCTTCAATCCGTCTCGCGCCACGCGTTCAGCCACGGCAGCAGCGTCTTCGTCGCTGATCTCCAGACCGCCGGGGTCGTCGAGCGGAAGCGACGGATGGTTGACCACTGGTGCGATGACAGCGGGTTCGAGCGCCATGGTCAAGGCAAAGTTGCCGGTGAAACACAGACCGACGGCGCCGACGCCAGGCCCGCCACGCTCGGCGTGCGCCAGGCGAGCGAGGCCGCGCAGCCATGTGACGACCGGGCTGGTGCCGCCACCGGCAAACGCTCGGAACTCGGCGCTGACGCATGCGCGTCGAACGATGGTCTCGCGTGCCTCGGCGAGCGGATAGGCACCGTCGACGCCGAAAAGAGAGGGCATGTACACGGAGAAGCCGGCATCACGCACCCAACGCGCGAACCGCGCAACGTCGGGGCTGATACCCGGCATCTCGGGCATGAGGATGACTGCCGGTCCTGACCCGGCAACGTACACGGTCTTGTCGACGTCATCGACGCCGACGGCTCTCCGCGAGAAGTCGTCCAAGGGGTCGCTCTGTCCTCGCATGATTGTCATGACCGAGATGATGACGAGGGGCCGCCCTCCTGAGAAGCGGCGGCATCGCCACGTATCCCGGTAATATCGCCACCCGTTCAAAGGCGTCGGAGGGGCCGCATGAGTCCGCTGCGAGTTGGTGTGCTGGCCTACCCTGGCTGCTTCGCGTCGGAGGTATTCGGAGTCCCCGACCTCCTGGCGATGGCCACTCACGTCGCCGCGGCGCAAGGGTCGCTTCAGCCGGCCTACGAGGCGTCGGTCATCTCGCCCCGGCGGCGTGTGATCGCGTCCGGCGGCTCGGTCCTCGACGTCTCGGCGGTTCGCCCGGTAGACGTCCTGATCGTGCCGGGCTTCGAGCTTTCGCCCACGCTCGATCTCGACGCGACACTCGCAAACCTGGGACCGGAAGTAGCGTCGATTCGATCGCAGGCGGCCTCGGGGACCGCTGTCGTATCGATCTGCGGGCGCCTTCCTGGTCGCTGAAGCCGGGCTGCTCGGCGGGCGCGAAGCGACCACGTCCTGGTTGTTCGCGGATCGGTTCGCCCGCCGGTACGCCGACGTGCGCCTCCGCCCGGAGAGCTTGGTCGTGACCGACCGGGGGGTGACGACCACAGCGGCCTTCAGTGCCATGTACGACTTCGCGCTGCAGTTCATCCGGGAGCACGACGGCCCCCGCGTCGCCCGTAGCACCGCGCGTATCGCGCTTGTTGATGATGCACGTTCCACGCAGGCTCCCTATGTCGACTCGGGGCTCATACCTACTGTGGGCAGGGAGTTCTCGCTCAGCGTCAAGCGGTGGCTCGACCAGAACCTCAGTGCTCGCTATGACCTGCCCACCCTCGCCCAGGAGTTCCACGTAAGCACGAGAACCATGCTCCGTCGCTTCGGCGACGAAGCCGGCGAGACGCCACTCGCGTACCTGCAGACGGTGCGGGTGCGTCGAGCCAGACACCTGCTGGAGACCACCGACAGGACCGTCGCAAGCATCGCCGCCGACGTCGGGTACTGCGACCCTGGGGCATTCAGCGGCATCTTTGCCAGACACACGGGCCAGCGGCCGAGGGAGTACCGCGCGATATTCCGTCGCCGCTGCGACCACCACGGGTCAACCCGGCGAACGGAGACGTGAGACCCGCCCGCGACGGCAACAGGTCCCCTCAAGGCCGGGCCAAGCGCAGGCCTCCGCAAACCCACAACCCCTGCCCCTGACACACCAGCACCTCGGCTGGTCAACCTCGGTGGCACGAACCACTGGTCATCAATCTTCCCTACGTTCTTGTCCGGGACAGGGTGAGCCCTTCGTGCGCCGCCGGCATCCTGAATGGACTGCGCGGCGATGCCTGACTCCCGCCTGCTCGCCGCAGCGCGGCGTAGATGCGGACCGGCAGCCATGGGGAGGCCAACACCCCAAGCGACTTGAAAACCGTCGTGGCAGCGATATCACCGTGGGTTCAAATCCCACACCCACCGCAGATGAACGGCTCCTGACCAGCCAACTCGGTAGGGGGCCGTGTTGACGCCCCCCAGTCGTCGAAGTCCCCAGGGTCGACAAGGGAGTTGGCCAGCAGCAACAACTGTCCGATGTTCCGGAACGACAGGGTTGGACCGGGGCCGAGGCAGTCGGGGGAGGACGCGTGTCCGCCATGTCTGGTTCCGTGATGAGCATCACTCAGCTTTTTCGCCGGCCCGGGTCGACCGGAAGTCCTGTGGCGTTCGTATGCCCGGTGAAGCGAGAGATCCGGGAGTGACTATTGACCGTCAAGGAGTTCGAAGAGTTCTACGCCCAGACGGTCGCGCGGCTCACGGGGCAGTTGTACGTGATGCTCGGCGACCTGCAGGAGGCGCAGGACGTCGTGCAGGAGGCATTCGCCAAGGGCTGGAGCCGGAGAAGACAGTTGGACCGCGACGGTCGGCCCGAGGCGTGGATCCGCACGGTTGCCTGGCGTCTTGCCGTGAGCCGGTGGCGCTTCCGGCGGCGTACGGCGGAAGCCTGGGAGCGCCGTGGCGCCCCGCCCCATACCGAGGGCCCCGGCCCGGAGCAGGTTGTACTGGTGGAGGCGATGCGAGAACTGCCCGCCCAGCAGCGCCGCACGATGACCCTGTACTACCTGTGCGACCTCACCGTCGAGCAGATCGCCACTGAGACCGGTGTGTCCGCCAGCACCGTCAAGACGCACCTGGTCCGCGGACGGACGTCGCTCGCTCATCGCCTGCAGGACCCGCGCATTGAGGAGGCCTCGGGTGCCTGAGTCCCACGACCCGCTGCGGTCCCTGTTCCAGCAAGCGGCCGACGCCGGGCGGGCCAACGCGACTACTGCGCCGCTCGCGCACGTTGTCGAACGCGGTAAGCGGGCGCACCGGCGCCGCATTGCCGCGCTCACGGCGGGGGCATGCCTGGTCCTCGCCTGCGGCGGTGCGGCCACAGCCATGCTCCTGCCGGGCGAGCGGCCCTCCATCGCCCCGGCCACCAGCCCCTCTCCCAGCAGGCCGTCACCCGCGCTGACCACCAGGCCGCCGTCGACCGGGGCACCCTCTGGCCGCAGCACGACTGAAATCTCAGGCATCCCGACCGATCCCGTCCCGACGGGGGGCGCCTCAGCCACCTCGACGCAGTTCCCGGTCCAAGGGGTCGGCACCACAGCACCCTGATTTCCGCTCACACGGTGACCCGGCGTGCCGCCGCCGGGAGGTGCCGCACGTCTCCACACACCCAAGAGAGTCCTCTATGCCACTTTTGCCGCCCAGGCTGCGCGAGAGCGCGCCTGGCCCCATGCCGCGTGATGCGACGCATGAGCGGCCTTCCCCGCGCCGTCGGGCAGGAGGCAGGTCCGGTCCACGCCGCTCACGAGCTGTCTCCGGCTGCCTGGCCTTCCCGCTGCGTCCAGCCGACCGTGACGTGCTGGGGCTGTACCTGCTGACCCGAATAGGCATCTGGACCACCGCCTACTGCACCAGGTGGCTGTTTCCCACCGACGGCAAGACCCGTGATGCCGGCTCCGTCCTCGCGGCATCTCAGCAGTGGGACTGGACCCACTACCTGCACATAGCGCGCGACGGCTACTTCCCCGGACACGCAGGACCCTGGCAGAAAGGCTGGGACAACCGCGAAGCCTTCTTCCCCGGCTTCCCGCTCCTCCTGCGCGCCGTCCACACCGTCATCCCGCACTGGACCGTGGCCGGGCTGCTGATCTCCTTCGCCGCCGGGGCTGTCGCCGTCCTGGCGTTGGCCCGAATCGCCCGGCTGCACCTGCCCGATGCGAGAGCAGGTCGGCGCAGCGTCCTGTTCTTCCTGCTCTCACCGTGCGCGATCTTCCTGGCCGTCGGCTACACCGAGGCGCTCTTCCTCGCCCTGGCCCTGCCGGCCTGGCTCGCCGCCCGTCGGCACAACTGGCCCCTCGCCGCCACCTTGACCGCCCTGGCCACGGCCGTGCGCGTCAGCGGCCTCTTCCTTGCCGCGGCCATCGTCCTGCACTTCGCCCTCTCCGCCCGCACCCGCCGGGACTGGCGCCCGCTGCCCTGGCTGGCACTGCCCGGCCTGACTGCGGCCCTCTACATCTGGTACCTGCACGCGTACACCGGCGACTGGTTGGCGTGGAACCACGCCCAGGAACGCGGCTGGTACCGCACCTTCCACGCCCCCTGGGAAGCCTGGTGCAACACCTGGCACGTCGCCTTCGCCCACACCCAGACCACCGGATACGCCTTCATGTTTCAGGCCGAACTCCTCGCCATGCTCGTCGGGCTCCTCCTGTTCGGTCTGCTCATCCGACAACACCGCTGGCACGAGGCCTTCTACATCGGCCTCAGCCTGTGGGCCCTGGGCACTTCCTACTGGTACATGTCCATCCCCCGCGCCACCCTCCTGTGGTGGCCCCTGTGGATCGCCCTCGCCTCGTGGAGTCTGCGCAAACCATGGTTCAAGACCATCTACCTATGTCTCGCCACACCCCTGACGACCGTCTTCGCTCTCACCTTCTTCTCGGGGCGCTGGGCCGGCTGACGAGCGGGCCGCCGTCTTTGCCCGCGCTGAGCACCGACGCGCAGCACGCAGGCCGGGAGCTCCGGGTCGAGCCGTTTGCCCCAACGAGACGGCGAGCGGGGGAAGCAGGGCGGCACGGCACGGTGGCTACCTTGCGGCTGGGGTCGGGGGAGGAGCCCTGAGCCGGGAGTCCCGTGGGTTCAGCGAAACTGAAACTGAAGCTTGTTCAGCGGGAACTCGCGGGTCGGCCCGTGTGCATCAGCCTGGTGTGTCCGTGGGTTCGACCGAAACGTGGGGGCGGGCTGCAAGGCGGTGTACGTGGCTACTCTCAGCTGAGACTCTGAGCCGGTGCGACCGCCGTTGACCGTGGTGCACCGCCTGTTCTGGTGCGCATCCGGTGCGGGAGTCTCCACGGCTACAGACCTCGGAGCGCCTGGCGAAGGTCTCCGTAGGCGCTCCAGCAGTCGACACTGCCGTCGTCGTTCACGCTGCCCAGGTACCGGTCAACCGCGTCGCAGCAGAGACCGGACACCTTCGACCGGGTTTGAGATCGGGGGCGTAGGGCGGAAGCGGGTATACGGTCAGCCAGTCCCGGTCGGCGAGGAACTGCCGGATACCGGAAGCCAGATGGGCGTTCACGTTGTCCCGGACCAGCACGATCGGACTGCCGAGCTGCCGGTGGGCGACGGTCAGCAGGTCGTGGTGGTCGGTCCAGGCGAAGGTCTTGCGCCCGTCGGGCGGCTGTCGAGCGGGGCCGGTGGATCAGTCCGCGTGGGTAGGTAGGGTCTACCTAGCCGGCAGGGGGGCATGTGAGCGGACTCGTAGGTCAACTGGTGGCGCTGCTGGGCGTGGTCATCGGTGGGGTGATGTCCTACCTCGTCGGAGCGCTCGCGGAGCGGAACCGATGGCGCAGGGAAGAAGCAACTCGATGGGACGGCAGCCTTCTTCAGGCATACAGCGACTACGGTCACGCCGTGAGGGAGTGCGCTCACTACTATCAGCGCCTGGCTGCCCATCGTGGCCTGACTGACCATCCGGCACCCCTTGCCCCAGCAGACGACGTGCTGGAGAAGGCCGCTGCCGCCGAAAGCCGGCGCTCGGCCATGGTGGAGCCCATCAGCCTCCTGAGCAATGCGGAGACTGCTGAGGCGGTGCGTGAAGTGAACCTGTGTATCTGGCATTTGGAATGGCTCGCCCGCGGCCAACTGGCTGGCGACCAGGCATCCTGGGCCGCTGCGTTCAGCGCCTACAGGACTGCGCGCGCCGAGTACTACCGGAGTGCTCGACGAAGTCTGCGGATAGCCGAGATGGGGGCTCTCCGTGAAGTGCCCTGGCCTCCGCCTTGGAGCGTAGCTTGACCTCTTGATCTGTAGCTCAAGCCGGATCGGCCGGCGTCGGTCGTACCGGCCGCTTCACGGCCATGGAGTGGCGCTACCGGACGGGGGCGGCTGCTGCGGTTCGGTACTGCGCTGCTGTACGTCCGACGTCGATGAGGACGAGGCGACGGCTGGTCGGGCGGCTTCTCGACAGCGGGACTCCTCCGCGGGGGCTAGATGATCAATTCCAAGGGGTCAGTGATCGTACGGGGTGAGCGAGCGGAGGGTGTCTTGCCCCCTGGACTGGATCCAGTTGCCTCGGGGAGGGGCGCCAGGCTTCCAATGGGTTGATGACTGCCCGTAGTCGGGGGCTCGGCGTGGCCCCGGAGAGGACTTCACCACCGTCGGTGCAAGGTTGCCTTACTACTGGTCACCAGGCTTGCCGGCGGAACGTCATCGGCCACGACCGCGCCAGCGGCGACCACGGCATCACGGCCAATGCTGACGCCGGGCAGGATTGTGGCACCGGCACCGATCCACACGTTCTCCGCGACGTCGATGGGTGCGCCGGTGAGGTACAACCGCCGCTCCTCGGGATCGACCGGGTGGCCGTTGGTGATGAACGTGACCTTCGGGCCGATCATCACGCGCTCGCCGAGCCGGATGCCGGCGTAGTCCAGGAACGTGCAGTTCTGGTTGATGAACACGCGCTCGGCGAGGTCGAGGTGGAGGCCGTGGTCCGTGTAGAAGGGCGGATAGATCGTGACTCTCGGTGGCAGTGGCTTGCCGAGGATCTGTTCGAACAGTTCCGCCTTGCCCGCTTCGTCCTCGAAAGGCAGGACGTTCAGGCGGGAGGTGAGCTCGGTGACCCGCAGGACCCTCTCGGCCATGGCCTGGAACTCGGCGCTGTGGATGCGCATGAGACGGTCGCTGGACATGCCACGATCCTTTCTGGTGTACCGGTGACCGGTAGGACTCACTGGATGATCATTTTCAAGGGGTGCCCGCGGAGACGAGAACGAGGGCGTCCAAGATCGTTTTGTGACGAACAACCTGGACGCCCTCGCGACGGCACTCTATGCGACGACCGACGACCTGCTGAGGGAGCGTCCGGATCTGGCGCCGTGGCGGCCGGCCGTGGGAATCGAGCCGCCCTCGCCGCCCGAGCCGGCCAGACACCGATCGCAGACAAGAACTACTTCGGCCGCGACTTCGAACGCGAACTTGCCCAGCAGGGAATGGAGTTGCTACGCCCACGCGCAAGGGCGAACCGCAGCGGCCTGGCGGATCCCTGTTCAAGCCGTTACGGCAGGTCATCGAGTCGATCAACGAGACCTTCAAGGGGCAGCTCGACCTCGAACGACACCGGGGATGCACACCCCGCGGTGTCCTCACCCGCGTCATGCAGCGAATACTCGCGCTCACCGCCGCGATCTGGCACAACGACCGCACCGGACAAGACGCCCTCCGCTCGCTCACTCCGTTCGATCACTGACCCCTTGGAATTGACCACTAGGGGCCCCCAGCGATCTCACCGGTTCGAGCATCACTGCAATACCTGGATACGCGGTGACCAGGGGCTCTGCCGTGGAGCACCACCGGCCGATGGACTCGACCAGGGCGGCCTGGTGGAATTCGGTGTGGGTGTCGACGCCGCCGACCACCGGCCGCGTGCAGAGCGGCACCGCCCGAGACGGCCGACACATCATCATCAGGACCGCATGTGTCCGTCAGATGGCGGGTCAGGCCCCTCGGGCGGCGCCATCGACATCCCCACAGTCAGCTGTGGATGTCAGTGCGCGAAGAGCGTGACATGGGGGTGTCACCCGCCGCCCTCAGGCAGGCCGCACGTTTCCCGGTGAATCCGCATGTCACGGATTCTCGGTGAAACGAACGGACCAGGCGTAGCCGCTCAAACTGTCGTGCGGGACCCGCCGGACTTCTCTGACCTGGCAACCGTCGTGGGCGTACTTGCGGGCGAACCGGTCGAGGCGCTGCGCGTCGGTGAGATCCTCCATGGACAGCGGTGCTCCGACGACGATGTCTTCGTGAAGGACTGTGCCCGTCGCGGCACCGTCCGAGCAAGCCGAGCAATGATGCGTTTTGGGTAGGGCCATACGATCAGTGTCCTCCATGCCCCGCGTTCACAGGACACATGACGGCGCTGCGGCGCGCACCCGCTGCAAGGGGCAGTGCCGGCGGCCTTGCGCGAGGCGATCAGCCATAGGGACCGGCTGCTCGAGCGGCGGCCCGGCCGTGAGTGACCACCGCCGTTGACACCAGACCTGGTCCCCCTGCCCGCAATGTGTCCGAGTGCCCCCCTGATCTTGCTCGACGCGGGTCCTGGTGGCGTAGGCATGGAGGGGCAGGCGCGGCGGCGCGACGCATCGTCGCCCAGACCGCCGTGTTCCCCGCCACCAGCGTCCAGCGGCCCTGATACCCATCTGTCGCCGAGCGCCCCGCTGGACATCGGCCGGCCATGGATTCCGTCGCCGAGTGGCGAGACGGCGACGAGAAGGGCGATATCCGCGCAGGTGAAAGTGGATTGCCGCCTGGATGTCGCGTGGGTAGCGTCGCCGTCCGTGACCCCGACTCTGCGCACCGAGCGGCTGCTCCTGGAGCCGTACATCCCCGAGGACGAAGAGGGCTTCGTCGCTCTGTTCCAGGACACCACGGTGTCGCAGTGGATGGGTGAGGGCCCCGCTTCCGAAGCAGCAGACCGGGCCCTGTTCGGGCGGATCTTCACGAAGGTCTATGCCCAGGACCTGTTCGATGTCTGGGCCGTTCGTCGGAACGGACTCCTGGTCGGGCATGCCGAGATCAAGCCGACCGACGTCGTCGGAGGCCACGAGATCATCTACGCTCTGGCGCCGGCGGCATGGGGGTCCGGCCTGGGGACCGAGCTGGCAGAGGCGATCGTCGCCTATGGCTTCGGCACCCTCGGACTGACCAAAGTGCACGCCACTGTAGCTGCACAGAACGAGGCCTCACTGACCCTGCTGGACAGAATCGGTTTCGAGTATGTCCGGGACATCGAAGAGGATGACGGCAGCATCACCCGCGTGTTGGCCCGCCGACTGACTGTGACGGACAAATCGCCCTCGCCCGATGGGGGCGGGGTAAAACGCTGCCTCTGACCAAGGCGTGGGGTGGCGCCTTGGTCAGCCTTGCGCTCCGGGCCCGGGGGGTCAGTTGCTGTCAGTCCCCTGAATGGCCCCAGAAGTAGATCTCCTGGGGCCGGCCATGGGCGTCGTGCAGGATTGCGCAACGGCCGAACCACCGCCAGCGGGGAAAGACGTCGAACCGGGCCACATGCGCTCGCGTCAGCTTCGACGTTCCGAGGTGCTGGAACGCCTCTTCGGCTGAGACCGGTTGCACGGTCCGATGGCCGGCAGAGGCCGGATCCTCGTCAGGGCCGAGCACCCGGAAGACATCCAAGATCGAGTGTGTGCCCATCTCCTGTACCAAGTCGTCGTCCCACATCTCTTCGAGCGTGCGCGGCCGGTCCTCGTTCAGTCCGGTGGGCGCCCAGCCAGGGCCGTACACCCACCAGTAGTCCCCGGCCTCGAAGACCCTGCGCCGCAGCTCGTCCAGTGCCGCGCCCAAATCTCCCTGGTGCGGCACGTAGTAGTCCCACTCAGAGGCCCCCATGACGGCTCCCCCTCCCCATCACTGCTGTAGTGGCGCGGAAAGTAGCAGCTCGCTCTGTCACTGTGCCCCGTTCACAACGGGCCCTCAGACGTCCGTGCTCGGCTGGGGCACACGTCGGTTACCGTGCCATGAGGCGGTCCAGCTCCCGTGCTTTCTGCGGAAGCGGCCGCCCATGCCCGCTCGTCGGCCCCAGCGGCCCCTGCTCGGCGCGTCGGGACCTGTACGTCCCGGAGTCTGTCGCCCGGCGCCGTGACCACGGGTGTCCAGTGCACGGGGACGCCCGCGCCCACCGCGAGGGCCAGCACCGTGGCGACGAACCCCTCGGTGAGGGCCGCCATGATGCCGTGCTGTGTCTGCCGGTGCTGCGTCACCGCGGCATTGACGAAGGCTTCGAAGGCGATCGGGTCCATCTGGGCGCCTTCGCCCCGCCTCAGCCGATGCGGCGGTAGCGGCGCTCCGGGCGGCCCGTACCGCCGTAGCGCAGCGTCACCGCCACGCGGCCCGTCTCCACGAAGTACTCCAGATAGCGGCGTGCGCTCACCCGCGACAGGGAGCCCGCCTGCGCGCACTCCGAGGCCGACAGATCGCCCGGGTGCTCCCGCAGGATCCGTTCCACCAGTTCCGCCGTGTGCGCGGCCAGGCCCTTCGGCAGCTCCCGCGAGCCCGGCGGGCGGGTGCCGAAGATCTGGTCGACGTCCTCCTGGCGCGCCTCGTCCAGCCGGTCGAGCCGCGAGCGCAGTGACGCGATGTGCCGCAGCTGCTCCTGCAGCGCCGCCTGGTTGAAGGGCTTGATCAGATAGTGCAGTGCCCCCGCCCGCAGGGCGGAACGGACGATCGCCGCGTCACGGGCGGCCGTGATGATCAGGGCGTCCGCGCTCCCCCGGCGCTCGTCGCGCTCCTCGGCCGCCCGCAGCTCGCGCAGCACGCTGATCCCGTCCATGTCGGGCAGATAGACGTCGAGCAGGACAAGGTCGGGCCGCAGCCGCTCGGCGGCGCGCAGCGCCTCGGCGCCGTTGTGGGCCACGCCGACGACCCTGAACCCCTCCGTCGCGGACACATAGCGGCTGTGCAGCTTGGCGACCATGAAGTCGTCGTCGACCACCAGCACATTCGTCACGCCGTCACGCTAGGCCGCGACCACAAGGACCACAACGTCCGTTGATTCCGGAAGAGAGACAGCTTCTTAACGCGCAGGCAACATGTGGGCCACTTCACACCCCACCGCTCGATCGAAAGGCGGCTCCGTTGCGATTGCGCACTCCCCTCGCCCTGCTGGGGGCGGCCGTGCTGGTTCTCGTGGGACCGCTGCTGCTCAGCGCGGGCAGCGGCGCGGGCACCGGTACGCAGATTCCCGGCCTGCGGTTCATGGTCCCCAACACGCCCGGCGGCGGCTACGACATCACCGCCCGTACGGCCGCCAAGAACGCCGAGGATGCCGAACTCACCCACAACATCGAGGTGTTCAACCTGCCGGGTGCCGGCGGCACCGTCGGCCTGACCCGCCTTGTCGGCGAGCACGGCAACGGCAGGCTCGCCATGTCCATGGGCCTGGGCGTCGTCGGCGCCGTACACACCAACAAGTCGCCCAAGACCCTCGCCGACACCACACCGATCGCCCGGCTCACCGAGGAGCAGGACATCGTGGTCGTCTCCAAGGACTCCCCGTACAGGACGATCCAGGACCTGCTCACCGCCTGGACGAAGGACCCCGGAAAGCTCCCGGTCGGCGGCGGCTCCTCGCCCGGCGGGCCCGACCATCTCGCGCCCATGCTGATGGCGGAGGCTGCCGGGATCGCGCCGAAGAGCGTCAACTACATCCCCTTCGACGGCGGCGGCGAGCTGCTCGCCTCCATCCTGGGCAACAAGGTCGCCTTCGGTGTCTCCGGCGTCGGCGAGTACCTCGACCAGATCAGGTCCGGGGAGCTGCGGGTGCTGGCCGTCACCGGCCCGAAGCGGGTCCCGGGACTGGACGCCCCCACCCTGCGCGAGGCCGGACTCGACACCGACTTCACCAACTGGCGGGGCATCGTCGCCCCGCCCGGTCTGTCCGACGCCGAGCGCGACAAGCTCGTCGGCCTCGTCACCGAACTCCACGACTCCCCGCAGTGGGAGGAGTCGCTGAAGAAGAACGGCTGGGACGACGCCTTCCTCACCGGTGACCCGTTCGGTGACTTCCTCGACGAGCAGGACAAGCGCGTCGACTCGGTACTGAAGGAGCTGGGACTGTGAGCACCCCCGTCACGCCCGTCACACAGAGCCGTCGCTCGTGGCTGCGCGAACACTCCGAACTCGGCGTCAGCGTCCTGCTGTTCGTCATCGGCGTGCTCGTCCTGACCGATGCACTGACGATGAACGTGGACATCACCCAGCGCGGACCCGTCGGACCGCGGACCGTTCCTGTCGTCGTGGGCATCGGTCTGCTGGTCGCAGCCGTACTGCTCGCCGTCGACGTGCTGCGCGGCGGCCGCGGTGAATCGGAGAGCGGCGAGGACATCGACCTCAGCGAGCCGAGCGACTGGCGCACCGTGCTCATGCTCGCGGGTGTCTTCCTCGCGTTCGCCGTGCTCATCGGCCCGGTCGGCTTCCCCGTCGCCGGAGCGCTGCTCTTCTGGGGCGCAGCCTTGGCTCTCGGCAGCCGTCACCACCACCGTGACCCGCTGATCGCCGCGGTCCTCGCGCTGGTGACCTACTTCGTGTTCGACAACCTGCTGGGCGTGCCGCTGCCCGGCGGCCCGCTGATGGGAGTGCTGTCGTGATGGACTCTCTCAACTCCCTGATCGACGGGTTCGGCACCGCCCTGACGCCGGTCAACCTGCTCTGGGCCGCGATGGGTGTGCTGCTGGGCACGGCGATCGGTGTACTGCCCGGCATCGGGCCCGCCATGGCGGTGGCGCTGCTGCTGCCGGTGACGTACGGGCTGGCGCCGACAGGCGCGTTCATCATGTTCGCCGGCATCTACTACGGCGCGATGTTCGGCGGATCCACCACCTCGATCCTGCTGAACACGCCCGGCGAGAGCGCGGCCGTGGTCGCGGCCATGGAAGGCAATCCCATGGCCAAGGCCGGCCGGGGCGCCCAGGCGCTGGCCGCGGCCGCTGTCGGTCACTTCGCCGGCGGCATGATCGGCACGCTCCTGCTGGTCGTCCTCGCCCCGACCGTCGCCGAACTGGCGGTGGACATCGGCGCACCCGACTACTTCGCCATCATGGTGCTGGCCTTCATAGCCGTCACCTCGGTGCTCGGCTCCTCACGCATCCGCGGACTCGCCTCCCTGCTGATCGGCCTCACCCTCGGTCTGGTCGGCCTGGACCAGATGACCGGCCAGCAGCGCCTCACCTTCGGTTCGCTGCAGCTCGCCGACGGCATCGACGTCGTCATCGTCGCGGTCGGGCTGTTCGCCATCGGCGAGGCGCTGTGGGTGGCCGCCCATCTGCGGCGCGGCAGCGGCGAACCGATCCCCGTCGGCAGGCCCTGGCTCGCGCGGTCCGACGTGAGGCGCACCTGGAAGGCGTGGCTGCGCGGACCCGTCATCGGTTTCCCGTTCGGCGCGATCCCGGCCGGCGGCGCGGAGATCCCGACCTTCCTGTCGTACGTCACCGAGAAGCGGCTGTCGAAGCACAAGGAGGAGTTCGGCAAGGGCGCCATCGAGGGCGTCGCCGGACCCGAGTCGGCGGCCTCGGCCTCGGCAGCTGGCACGCTCGTCTCGATGCTGACGCTGGGCCTGCCCACGACCGCCGTCGCGGCCGTGATGCTCGCCGCCTTCCAGCAGTACGGCATCCAGCCCGGTCCGCTGCTCTTCGAGCGCGAGCCCGACCTGGTGTGGGGCCTGATCGCCTCGCTCTTCGTCGGCATGGTGCTGCTGCTCGCCCTGAACCTGCCGCTGGCCCCGGTCTGGGCGAAACTGCTCCGCATTCCGCGGCCGTACCTCTACGCCGGCATCCTGTTCTTCGCAGCGGTCGGCGCGTACGCGGTCGGCGGCGACGCTCTCGACCTGGTGATCCTGCTGATCATCGGCCTGATCGGGTTCGGTATGCGGCGCTACGGACTGCCCGTGCTGCCCGCGGTGATCGGCGTGATCCTCGGCCCGGCCGCCGAACAGCAGCTGCGCCGTGCGCTTCAGATCAGCGACGGCAGTGTCACCGGCCTCGTCAACACACCCTTCTCGGTGACCGTTTACGCCGTGATCGTGATCCTGCTGGCCTGGCCATGGCTGAAGAAGCTGCTCATCCGTCGTCGAGCGACGGTCGTAGCGGGGCCGGCATGAGTGAGGCCCGTCCGCTCCCGCCCTGGTGACAGGGCGGGAGCGGACGGCTGTCACCGACCTGGCGGCGACGACCTGTTGTCGGTGGCGGCTGCGACGATCGCAGGCATGACGACGATCGACTGGGACGCGGCCGCGGACACCTTCGACCAGGAGCCCGACCATGGGCTGGTCGACCCCGGTGTGCGCCGGGCCTGGGCCGACCGGCTGACGCAGTGGCTGCCTCAGGAGCCGTCCGACGTGCTCGACCTCGGGTGCGGCACGGGCAGCCTCGCGCTCCTCGCAGCCGAAGCGGGCCACCGCGTGACCGGAGTCGACCTCTCCCCGCAGATGGCCGCAAGAGCTCGGGCCAAGCTCGCCGGGACCCACGCGGAGATTCTGGAGGGACCGGCCGACCGGCCGCCGGTGGGGGAGCGCCGGTTCGATGTCGTCCTGGCCCGCCATGTCGTCTGGCTGCTTCCCGATCCCGAGGCGGCTGTGCGGCACTGGGCCTCGCTGCTGCGGACGGGCGGACGCCTGGTGCTGGTCCGAGGGGGTGTGGGGCGGGATGGGGCTGCCGGCCGAGCGGCTCATCGCCGCACTCGCGCCCCTCACCGACCGGGTCGATCACGAGCGGCTCTCGGGGGAGCCGGGCCTGTGGGGGCGGGACGTGGGCGACGAGCGGTACGCCCTGGTGGCGCGGCTGTACGCACCCGAGGGGACCGAATCGTGCGATGACGCCGATGCTGTCGGTCAGCCGAGAAGGTCGTTGAAGTCACCTCGGCGGGCAAGGAGTTCGAGGTCATCGAGGGCGCGCTCGGCCTCCTCGGCCGCCACCGGGTCGCTCTCCGCGAGGCCGCTCTCGGCGAACTCGTCCTCGTCCAGGCGCAAAATCTCCTCGCCGTCCGCCGCCACCCACAGGTCGAGGTCCAGGTCCTCGACGCTCAGGGCGCCTGCATCGAGTACGGCGGGGCGGGTGATGTCGCAGTACCAGCCCTTCAACACGCCCTCGCCGGTACGCACTTCCTTCACCGCATACCACCGGTCGCGCCAGTAGTGCTCGGTGAACACATCGCCCGGCTCGAAGCGTACGAAACCGAAATCGCGCGCACCCTCGCCCGCCCACGGCGCGCGGACCACCAGATGGGTGCCGTCGTCCGCAAGCAGCTCGGCGGGGTAGCGGATCTTGATCGTGCCAGCCTTGACCAGGATCACCTCAACCGAGCGTGTGGACATGACGTACCTCCGTCGCGCAGATCTCGTAGCCGAACCATGCGTTGACGGCCAGCATGGGGCCGTTGTCGGCGTCATTACTGGTGAACGCGTCCGTGTAGCCCGCCGCGCGGGCGCGCCGCAGCGAGTCCGTCTTGGCGAGCTTGGCCAGGCCCCGGCCGCGGTGGGCGCGCAGCGTTCCGGTCATCCCGGACCTGTAGCGGGTGCCGCCGTCCGACTGCGCCGCGGTGAAGGCCGCGACCTCGTCGTCCACCAGTACGACCGTCGAGAGCTCACGGTCGAGCAGCGGGTCGCTCCAGGTGTGGCGGATCCAGTCGTCGTAGTCGTCGAAGTCCATGCTGATGTCGCCGGGCTCGTCCGACGTGGCCTCGGCATCGGCATGGAACATCGGCCGCGGATCGGCCTCGAAGTCCGCGGCGGTACGCAGCTCGACGCCCGCGGGCAGCTCCGGCAGCGGGGGCAGCGTGCCGTTCGCCAGGTCAAGACGCTGGAAGTGGGCCGGACGGGTCGGTCGGTAGCCGCGCTTCTCGGCGAAGGCCCGGGACTCGGGGTCGTCCATCACCCAGGCGTACACGTTCGCCGCGCCCTGGGCCGCCAGATGCTCCTCGGCGGTGCGCAGCAGCAGTGTCCCCGCGCCACGGCCGCGGTGGCCGGGGTGGATCTGCGGGGTGACGTACGACTGACCGGGCTCGGTGCTGTCGTACGCGATGCCGACGTGGGCCGTGCCGACGATCTCGCCGTCGTGCTCGGCGATCAACAGCCGGTACTTCTTGGCGGGGTTGGCGGTCCGCACCCCGAAGAGGATGGACGCGGGGGTCGTCACCTCGAAGGGGATGGCGGCGCGGCGGACCCGGGCCACGGCCTCGGCGTCGTCGGCGTCATGGGCACGGAAGTCACGGACGAGCACGGTCATGGGCGGCACGTTACGCGCGGACCCGCCACGGCCGCCCCTCCTTTTTGCGGCGGCCCGCCGGGCGGTGGGGGAGAATCGGGCCGTGACCCTGAAGATCGTCATTGACACGGACTCTGCGACCGCGCCGTACGAACAGCTGCGTGCCCAGATCTCGGCGCAGGCGCGCTCGGGCCGGCTGCCTGTCGGATACAAGCTGCCGACTGTACGGGGGCTCGCCGAGGAACTGGGGCTCGCCGCCAACACGGTGGCCAAGGCGTACCGCGCGCTGGAGTCGGACGGGGTGATCGAGACACGCGGCCGCAACGGCACCTTCGTCGCCGCGGCGGGCGATGCGGCGGCCCGCGAGGCGGCCGCGGCGGCGGCAGCCTTCGCGGAGCAGGTCCACCGCCTGGGCCTGACCCGTGCGGACGCGCAGTCGGCGGTGGACGACGCGCTGCGGGCGGCGTACGGGAAGTGAGGGGGCGGGGCTGCATGATGCGGCGGGGGCCGGCAGGTGCGACGGGCCTGCACATGTGGCGGGCCTACAGATACAGCCCCGCGTCCGCCCCCGCCGTCTGGGCCGGGACCGACGCGGGGGTCGTGCCGCGGCGCAGTGCGAACAGCTCCGCGAGCGTCGCCCCCTCGCGGCCCAAACCCTCCTCAGTGCCCAGCCAGGACACCGCCTCGTGGCGGGTCAGCGGGCCCACCTCGATACGGGCCAGGCAGCGGCCCGGGCGGACCACCGCCGGGTGGAGCCGTTCCAGGTCCTCGTTGGTCGTGACGCCCACCAGCACGTTGCGGCCCTGGCCGAGCAAACCGTCCGTCAGGTTGAGCAGCCGGGACAGCGCCTGGCCCGCGGTATGGCGTGCCTCGCCGCGGATCAGCTCGTCGCAGTCCTCCAGCAGAAGCAGCCGCCAGCGTGCCTTGGACGTGCCCTCGTCCTCGCCGATCGCGATGTCCATCAGATAGCCGATGTCGTTGAACAGCCGCTCCGGGTCGAGTACGCAGTCGACCTGGCACCAGTCCCGCCAGGAGCGCGCCAGCGTCCGCAGTGCCGAGGTCTTGCCGGTGCCCGGCGGGCCGTGGAGCAGCAGCAGGCGGCCCGCGATGTCGTCGGGTGTCACTTTCATCAGCCGGTCCATCGCATCGGCCACCGGCGCCGTGTAGTTGGGCCGCACCTCCTCCCAGGTCCCTGCGGCGATCTGCCGGGTGGTGCGGTGCGGGCCGCGGCGCGGCGAGACGTACCAGAAGCCCATGGTGACGTTCTCGGGCTGAGGCGCCGGCTCGTCGGCCGCGTCCTGCGTCGCCTGGCCCAGCACCCTCTCGGCCAGCTCGGAGGTGACCGCCGTGACGGTGACGTCCGCGCCGCGGTTCCAACGGGAGATCAGCAGCGTCCAGCCCTCGCCCTCGGCGAGGGTCGCGCTGCGGTCGTCGTCGCGCGCGGAACGCAGCACGGACGCCCCGGGCGGCACAAGTGTCGCGCCGGCCTTGACGCGATCGATGCTGGTGCTGTGTGAGTACGGTTGCTCGCCCGTCGCGAAGCGGCCGAGGAACAGCGCGTCGACGACGTCCGACGGCGAATCGCTGTCGTCGACGTGGAGCCGGATCGGCAGAGCGTCCTGAGGGTTGGCAGCCATGTGCCCATGATCGGGCACGGGGTGGGCCGCCGCACGGTGTTTTGTCCGGTGCGGCGACCTTGGCGCGGCGCTCAGACTCCCGCCCGCCGCGTCAGCGCCGCGGCCCGCCGTGCCCGGCGCACCACCGCATATCCCTTGGTGAGCGCCCGGTCCCTCGCGAAGGTGCGGGCGATGGCGTACCCGTGGACGAGCCGTTCGAACTCCTCGATGCCGGTGGTGCGGCGCACGGTGAGCCGCCGCAGGGCGTACGGACCCTGCCGGCGCGCCGCGAGAGCGTTGCCGACGGCGAGCGACTGTGTGAAGCCGGCCGCGCGCACGGCGCGGCGGACCCGGCGGTCGGAGTAGCCGTACGGGTAGGCGAACGACACCGGTCCGGACCCCAGCTCGTCGGCGACGATGTCGCGGCAGCGTGCCGCCTCGTACCGCAGGAGTTCGTCGGGCAGTTGGTCGAGCTGCGGGTGGGTGTGGGTGTGGCCGCCGATCTCCAGGCCCGCGGCGGCCAGTTCCCGCACCTGGTCCCAGTCGAGCATGGTGTCGAGCGCCCCGCCCTCGTCGTACGCGCCGCGCAGCCATCCGGTCGACACGAACACGGTGGCCGGGAAGCCGTGCTCGGCGAGGACGGGGAAGGCGTGCCGGTGCACGCCCTCGTAGCCGTCGTCGAAGGTGATCAGCACGGGCCGCGGCGGCAGCGGCGGTCCGCCGGGCCGCCAGGCGCCGGCGAGAGCGGCGGTGGTCAGGGGGGTGAACCCCTGCGCGCCGAGCACCGCCATCTGCCGGGCGAAGGCGTCGGGGTGGACGGACAGCCCGTAGGTGGCGGCGGCCGGCCGGTGGCCGACGGCGTGGTACATGAGGATCGGCACGGGCCGGTTCATTCGGACACCCCCTCGATCGGCCCCGACGAGAACGTCACCGCGCCCCCGCGGGCGCGGATGCTCCCCACGACATAGCCGCCCGCCGCCACCGCGACTCCGGCGACGATCGCGCAGGCTCGGCCCGCGCCGCCACGCCGGCCGAGCACCGCGTCGCGCAGTCCGCGCGCCACACCGGCAGGAAGCACCCGGGTGGTGTACTGGCGCTCGGACTCGAGCCCCTTGCCGGCACCGACGCTTCGGGCCACGAGCGCTTTGGAGAGCCCTTCGGCATATGTACGGGTACGGAAGTAGCCGAACCGTTCCCGTCCGGCCGGCACCCGGTGGTGGATGACCGCCCGGTCGTCGATCAGCAGCACCGCGTCCGGTACGGCCCTGGCGAGCCGGATGCACAGTTCGGTCTCCTCGCACCCCAGTGGCCGCTTGTCGCCGTCGCGCCCGATACCGGTGGCGAAGCCGCCCGCGGCGTCGAACGCGCTGCGACGGAAGGAGGCGTTGCCACCCAGGACGTTGCGCACCCGGACCCTGCCGGACGGCAGCCCCCGGTAGGTGCAGCCGACGACCCAGTCGAACTCCTCGGGGAACCATGCCGGCCTGCCGCCCGATGCCCAGGCGGGCTCGGTCCGCCCTCCGACGGCCATCACCCGCGAGTCGTCGTACCCCGCGGCGAAGTACCGCAGCCAGTCGCGCTCGGCCACCGCGTCGTCGTCGAGGAAAGCCACGAATTCGCCGCGCGCCGCCGCGATTCCGGTGTTGCGTCCGGCGGACAGGCCGCGGGGGCCCGCGTTGGCGAGCACCCGCACCTCCTGTCCGTCCCGGCCGGAGCCGGGTCCCTCCTCCTTGAACTGTTCTCGCAGCCGTTCCAGCAGCGCCGGATTGTGGTCGACCACGAGGAGTGTCTCGAAGGCGCGCAGCGACTGGTGCCGTACCGAGTCGACGGCGGCCAGGATGTCGTCCCAGCGGTCCTCGGTGTAGACGCAGATCACCACCGAGAAACGCCGGTCGGGCAGCTCACGTGCGACGTTCAAGAAGCCTCTCCCCGGGGGATGCCGACGCCCAGTGCCGAGTGGCGGCGCACGACCGCGCGTGCGCCCCGGTGCGCGCGCTTCTCCCGGAGGATGACCTTGAGCACCCGCAGTCCGTCCCGTACGGCGCGCAGATTGCTGGCGCCGTGGATGCGCAGGAACTCATGACTCGGCACCTCCTGCACCCGAAGGCCGGCCTTGACGACGCGGATGTTCATCAGCGTCTCGATCTCGAATCCGGTGCAGTCGAGGGTGATGTCGTCCAGGCAGTGCCTCCAGAAGGCGTTGTAGCCGTAGCAGAGGTCGGTGTAGCGGGCTCCGAACTTGGCGTTGACGACGGCGCACAGCACTCTGTTGCCGAGTCTGCGCAGCGGGGTCATGTCGTCGGTGCCTCCACCGTTGGCGAACCGGGACCCCTTGGCGAAGTCGGCGCCGGAGACCAGGGCGGAGACATACGAGACGATCTCCGATCCGTCGGCGGAGCCGTCGGCGTCGACCATCACGATGATGTCCCCGGTGCAGGCGGCGAATCCGCTGATGAGGGCGTCGCCCTTGCCCTTGCCGAGCTGCTGGACGACCTTGACGTCCGGCCACAGTTCACGGGCGACCCGGACGGTGTCGTCGGTGGAACTCCCGTCCACCAGAACGACCTCGTGAATCCACTCGGGCAGGCTCTTGAAGACGTACGGAAGGTTCTCCGCCTCGTTCATGGCGGGGATCACCACGCTCACGGGCGGGGTGATCGCGAGATGCGAGGAGATGGGCCGGTATCTGACGGATATGCGGCTGACTTCGTTCATCGGATCTTGCCCCGGCGCCGCCGGGTGCAGGACTGAACTCATGAGTCTGTTCCCTCTCTCCACCGGTGGACCGCCCGCCCCCGGGCAGTCCGGATGAGTGTCCGGTTCGAAAAGGGGGTTCTCTTCTCATCCGCCCATGACGGAATGGCTCTCCGCGCTGGTCGGTTGAGCCGGCATCACTGGCCGCGCGGTACGCCTCGGATCGGTCGGATCGAGCACGAAACCGGACGCGGCACCCCCCTGCCGCACCCTCCCCAGGTCCATCGCGACGCTAGAGCCCTCCCCTGAGCCGCTTGCATGATGGACCGGTGCGGGTGGATGTACGACGGTATTGATGGTTAGGACTGTATGGCAAGAGGTGGGCTGTGCCCCCGCTTTTTTGCTTCTTTCCTACGGAATCAGCGATCAGATGCGGAACGTCCTGATCAGATTTCCTTGATCCCTTTTCTGAATCGGTCGGTCGGGCCGATCAGTTGTGGACAACAACTCGCGCTTGCCTCGCAAAAGGCTCCGGACAGGAAGATCCCTCGCAAACTCCTTGGCATGGACACTTCCACTGAAGTGTCCTGACTGCTACCAAAGTTGTGGCAGAGATCCTGCTAAGGGAGGTTCCATGAAACTGTCCCGAGCCGCGGCACTCTCATCGTCACTCCTCCTCGGCGTCGTCCTCGCTCTCAGCGGAGCGGGCCCGGCGCAGGCCGGCTCCACGGCCCCATCCGTGGACTATGTCGCCCTTGGCGACTCCTACTCCTCAGGGGTGGGAGCCGGCAGCTACGACAGCACAAGTGGCAACTGCAAGCGCAGCACCAGGGCCTACCCCAGGCTCTGGGCCAACGCCCATTCACTCTCGTCGTTCGCGTTCACCGCTTGCTCAGGCGCTCGTACGGGTGATGTCACGGGCAGTCAGCTCGGTCCCCTCACCTCCGCGACCGACCTGGTCTCCATCACCGTCGGTGGCAATGACGCGGGCTTCTCCGACGTCATGACGACGTGCGTACTCCAGTCCGAATCAAGCTGTCTCAGCCGGATCGCGCAGGCGCGCGCCTACGTCGACTCCACCCTGCCCGGACAGCTCGACTCGGTGTACAACGCCATCCGGACCAGGGCTCCGGCCGCCCAGGTCGTCGTCCTGGGCTACCCCCGCTTCTACAAGCTCAACGGCAGCTGTGCGGCCGGTCTGAGCGAGAACGAACGGATCGCCATCAACGGGGCGGCCGACTACCTGAACGCGGCGATCGCGAAGCGCGCGGCCGACCATGGCTACGACTTCGCGGATGTCGTCCCGGCATTCACCGGGCACGAGATCTGCTCGGGCGCCGCCTGGCTGCACAGCGTCAACTGGCTCAACATCGGCGATTCCTACCATCCGACGGCAGCCGGCCAGTCCGGCGGCTATCTGCCCGTCCTCACCTCGCACGCCTGATCAGAAGCTCACCGCGCAGGAGACCCCGGGACCCTCGAGGTCTCCTGCCGCCGTTGCTACGACGGCGCCTGGGTCAGGGCCCAGAGGAGAGCCGCCACTGCCGTCAGGAGCAGCACCACCCCGGTGGCCAGCACGGCGGCCGGCCGGCGGGAAGGGGCCGAAGGCCGGGCCTGGGGTCCGGCGCCGGTGACCGTCGCCTCCCCTTCCTGCCGCCGCGAGGCGGACGGAGCCGGGGAGGACGCCTCGCCATCGTCCGCCAGTGGCGTCCTGGACAAGGATCCTGGCGCTTCCGCCGCGGCCCCGGGGGCGCCGCCCGCGCTCGCCAGCCGCAGTTGGTGCTCGGCCTCCCCGGGCCGGATGCGCTCCGCCGGGTCCTGTCGCAGCAGGGCGGCGAGCACCGGTGTCAGCGTCCCTGCCCTGGCCGACGGCCGCACCTCCGGCCCGGCCGCGGGGGAACGGCCCTCGACGGCGGCGTACAGCAGTGCCCCCAGTGACCACAGGTCCGACTCGGGAACCGCATCACCCCCCAACGCCACTTCCGGAGCCGGGAATGCGCGAGCGGCTCCCGGCATCGCGACCCCGAAGTCGGTCAGCACGATGCGGCCGTCGTTGGCGATGAGCACGTGTTCGGGCTTCACATCGCCGTGCACCACACCCGCCACATGCCCGGCCCGCAGCGCGGCGAGCACCTCCGCCCCGATGTGCGCGGCACGTTGCGGGGCCAGCGGCCCCTCCGCGGCCAGCACGTCCGACAGGGCCAGACCACGCACCAGCTCCATCACGATCCACGGCCGGCCGTCCTCGGTGACCACGTCGTGGACGGCCGCCACCGAGCGGTGCGAGATCCGGCCCGCGGTGCGGGCGGCCCGCTCCAGTTCCGCGTACTGCTGCCGCAGTCCGGCCGCCGCCGCTCCGGCGGGAGACCCGGCCTCCGTCACCGTGATCTCCTTCACGGCGACCTCACGTCCGAGTGCCTCGTCACGGGCCTGCCACACGACGCCCGTGCGGCCCTCGCCCAGCGCGCCCAGGAGGCGATAACGCCCTGCCACCAGGCGTCCCTCCACCGGTACTTCGCTCATCGTGCGCCCCTATGCTGTCCAACTCGCCCTGGAATCACGTTCATTCGGTGAGGGGTTGTCAACACCCGTACGGGTGTGGTGAATCATGTCGCCGGGATACACGAGTGTCCCGACGGGGAGATAGGGTTAACCTGCCCGGGCCGGGTGTCTCGTACGGGTGGGGAGTGACATGGATCAGATAACGATGCGCAGCAGGGCACGTGTGCCTGCGATCACCTGCGGAAGTACAGCGACAAGCACGCGTCTCGACCGCCATCTCTCGGTGTTGGGCGGCCCCGCCGTCCCGCACGGCGAGGCGGCCGAAGCGACTCTGCTCATGCGTGAACTGACGTCGCGTGACGTGACGCACACCCGCCGGAGCAAGAGCGCGCGCGTCTCGCTCTTCGCACCGCTGCGGCGGCTGCGCCGCTCGCTGTTCGGCAGCCGCGGCTGACTCCGGGCCCCGGCCGCCGAATCCTCAAGGCGAACGCGCTCAGGCGACCACACCGTCCCGGCGCAGCGCCGCTGCACCCTCATCCGTCGTCCCCAGGGCACGCAGCAGCGCGTCGGTGTGCTCGCCGAGTGCCGGTACCGCGCCCATCACCGCCGGGGCCCCGCCCGGCAGTGTGATCGCGGGCAGCAGTGCCCGCAGCGGCCCCACCGGTGTGTCCACCTCCCGCCACCGCTCCCTGGCGGCGAGCTGCGGATGCCCGGCCACGTCCCTGACGCTGTTCAGCCGGGCGCAGGCGATGCCCGCGGCCTCGAGGCGTGCGATCGCCTCGCCCGTTCCGAGCCCTGCAAGTGCCTTGGCGACCGCCGCGTCGGTCTGCGCGCGGTTCGCCGTACGGGCGGTGTTGGTGGCGAAGGACGGATCGAGGCCCAGTTCGGGCCGCTCCAGTACGTGTTCGGCGAGCCGGCGCCATTCCCGGTCGTTCTGCACCGACAGCAGCACCTGCTCGCCGTCCGCCGTGGAGTAGGCGTCGTACGGGGAGATGACGGCGTGCGCGACCCCGGTGCGCGCCGGGGCCTTGCCCCCGTGCATCCCGTAGTGCAGAGGATGTCCCATCCACTCGGTGAGCGACTCCAGCATGGAGATCTCCACCGGGCCGCCCCGGCCCGTGACGCCCCGCCGCACCAGCGCCGCGAGTACGCCGGAGAACGCGTACATCGCCGCCGCGATGTCGGCCGCCGGGATGCCCGCCTTCACCGGCTGTTCGGCCGTCCCGGTCACCGACACCAGCCCGGCCTCGCACTGCACGAGCATGTCGTACGCCCGCTTGTGCGCGTACGGGCCCTCGGAGCCGTAGCCCGAGATGTCCACGGCGATCAGCCGCGGATGCGCGGCACACAGCGTGGCCGCGTCCAGGCCGAGGCGGGCGGCCGCGCCCTGGGCGAGATTCTGGACGAACACATCGGCGTCCTCGACCAGCCGGCGCACGATCTCGAGGCCGCGCGGGTCCTTGAGGTCGACCGCGAGGGATTCCTTGCCGCGGTTGCACCACACGAAGTGCGAGGCGAGTCCGCGCGCCGCGGTGTCGTAGCCCCGTGCGAAGTCCCCGCCGTCCGGGCGCTCGATCTTGATGACGCGGGCGCCGAGGTCGGCGAGCTGGCGGGTGGCGAAGGGCGCCGACACGGCCTGCTCGACGGCGACGACCGTGATCCCGTCCAGGGGCGGTGGCTGTTGGCTCATGACAGCCGTACCTATCGTGTATGGGCCACCTTTGTCACCCCCGGACCGTGGTTCGTCCCCGGATCGCGACCGCCGCCCTCCCCGGATCGCGCCTGTCTCCCGGGGGAGGGGACACCTCCGGCTCACGAGCGCGAGTACCGCCGGACCGCGAGCGGCATGCAGAGGGCGATCAGGGCGTGGGTGGTGAGCAGCACGGTGGTGCCCTCGTCGGCGAGCTCGCGCACACTGTCCCGGATCAGGCCCCTGCTGTGCGGGTCGAGGCCGGTGGTCGGCTCGTCGAGGAACAGGACGCGGGGCGGGCTGACCAGACTCGCGGCCAGATCGAGGCGGCGGCGCATACCACCGGAGTAGGTGCGGACCGGGCGGTCGGCGGCGTCGGTGAGCCCGAACCGCTCCAGCAGGTCCGCGGCGCATGAACGGGGGGCGCGCAGCAGCCGTGCGAACAGCCGCAGATTCTCCGCGCCGGTCAGTTCCCCGTCGACCGAGGCGTACTGCCCGGTGACCGCGATGTGGCGGCGCACCCCTGCCGGATCGCGGAGCAGGTCGTGGCCGGCCACCCGGGCACTTCCCGCGTCGGGGGCCGTCGCCGAGCGCAGTCGCTCACTGCCGTGGTCCGAGCAGCAGGAGCAGGCCGTGCGTGGCGCCTACCCGTTCCATCAGGTCGCGACCGGGGCGGATCCGCAGCCGGCCGCCATGCTCGATGAAGCGGGCGTGGCGCCGATCGACCTGGACGAGGTCTTCGAGCGGACACTGACCCGGGTGATCGACTCGTTCGCGTGAACCGGGTGCGGCGGGTGGTTGGCACGAGCCAGGTACGGCGGGCGGTTCGTCCGAACCGGGTGCGGGCCCGCAGCCCTTCGTACGGGCCCGTCTCCCCTGCTCCCGCCGTACGTCACAGCAGCGCGAACTGGCCTTCGGGTCCCTCCTCCTGGTGATCGAGCACCGAGGCCGGGCGGCGCGTCGCGGCGGGTGGCGGCAGCACGCCCGCTGCCCGCAGTGCGGCGGCGCCGATCCGCGGTCCGTGCACCAACTCGGCGCGCTGGGGCAGCAGTTCACCCAGGAGCGCCAGTACGGTGATCAGCTCGAGGAACTGCGAGGTCCACTCCTGTGGCCAGATGGCGGGCCGCAGCGCCTCCAAGGTGCCCGCCTCCCCGTGCGCCGTACGGCGCTCGAACCACAGCTCCAGCACGCGCACGCCTCCGACCTCGAAGTCCCAGGCCTGCGGCGGTACCGGAGAGATACGGCCGCTGCCGCCGATGCTCAGCACCTCCTCGTCGCGGTCGTACGCGATCGAGTCCGGCCGAGCCGGCAGCGCCGCCCGCACATAGGGCCGACGGCCCCCGGGCAGCCTCGGACGCTCGCCGCCGTGCGCGCCGCGCAGCTGGACCTGGGCGATGCGCCGCCCCAGCTCCACCCCCACTGTCCACAGCCGTGCGTCGGCGGTCAGCGGGACCCGGCACCCCGCGGGCGTGGACTGCGCTGCCGCCACGATCCAGCACAGGACGTCGTCGGCACTCACCCCGCACCCGTACCGTTCCGCGAGCGCGTCGAGCAGCCCCGGGGCGACATTGGGCTCCAGCCCGCCGGGCCGCCGGTACAGCGGCCGGATCCGCCCCGGACGGCCCGCCGGTGAGCGCCCGTCCGGCAGCAGGGCGGACACCAGCAGCGCGAGTCCCGCCGTCCTGGGCACATGCCCCTGCTCGACGACGAAGAGCTGCCTGTCGTCCAGAACCCGCCACAGCTCGGGCCTCGCGACATCGATCAGCCGGTGGTCCGGTATCAGCCACTGCTCGTCGAACGCGCCGTGCATGACCCGCAGCGGGTCCGGACAGCGGCCGTCCTCGCGGGCCATCCGGCCGGTTCTGGTGGCCTGCCCCGGCAACTGCGTGACCGCGCTGTGCGGCGTGCGGATGCGGGTGGACCCGAACAGCGCCGTGCGCCCGGCCTCGTCGGCGCCGATCAAGGTGTCCCAGCGGGTCTTGAGGGAGGCGGGGTCGGGCGCCATCACCCACGGCCGTCCCAGCCGCAGCGGTGCCACGGACCAGGGCATGAGGTCGTCGAGCAGCGGCGGCGCGTCGTCGGTCGCGGTCTCGGTCACCCGCCGCATGGTAGTAAGGCTCAGTCCGCGGCATCCACGGTGACCGAGAAGGAGAACCGGTCCCCGCGGTAGCGGATGCGGGCCACGTCCACGACCCGGCCCGTCTCGTCGTACGTCACCCCGGTGTAGTGCAGGATCGGGCTCAGCAGCGGCACCCGCAGCAGCTCCGCGGTGGGCGGGTCCGCCAGCCGTGCCTCCACCGTGTCGGTGATCCTGCTGATCCGGATACCCAGCGCGTCCCGCAGGACCTTCGTCATCGGCCAGCGCTCCAGATCCGCCAGGTCCAGACCGGCCGCGACATCCGCGCGCAGCGCGTTCTCCGCCCAGTTGGTGGGCTCGCCGCTGTCGCCGTCGCAGCGCAGCCGCCGGTACATCAGGACCTCGTCGGTGTCCGGGAAGTACTCGGCGAGCTCAGCGGGCACCGGAGCCGGGCCATGATCCAGAATCGTCGTGCGCTCACCGGACTGCTGGGCGACGATCGCGTCGATCGAGCCCAGCAGCCGCCGCGGCGCGCCCCGCCGCGCCCCCGGCTCGATGAACGTGCCGCGTCTGCGGTGCCGGCTGATCAGGCCTTCCTCCTCCAGCTCCTTGAGGGCCTGGCGCATGGTCAGCACGCTGACGCCGTAGTGCTGGGCGAGCTGCTCCTCGGTGGGAAGCCGCAGCGACGCCTCGGGCGCGCGGCCCAGTATCGAGGCGCGCAGGGACTGCGAGACCTGGTACCACAGCGGCAGCTTGCGGTTCAGGACCAGCGAGTCGGGGGCGAAGGAGGTCACGGCATCTCCGTACTACGACCTGAAGTGGCGCTCAAGACCCTGCCACACGTCGTCGTAGCCCCTTTGCAGGTGGTCGGCGCTCGCCGCCTGCCCGGTCGCGGTCACCGGCCAGCGGGTCTCGAACATGAAGGCAAGACCGTCGTCGATCTTCTGCGGCTTCAGCTCGGCGCCGCTCGCCCTGTCGAACGTCTCCCGGTCGGGGCCGTGTGCCGACATCATGTTGTGGAGCGAGCCGCCGCCGGGCACGAAGCCCTCTGCTTTCGCGTCGTACGCCCCCTCGATCAGGCCCATGTACTCGCTCATCACATTCCGGTGGAAGTACGGCGGGCGGAAGGTGTCCTCGCCGACCAGCCAGCGCGGTGCGAAGACCACGAAGTCGACACCGGCGAGGCCGGGGGTGTCGGAGGGAGAGGTGAGCACCGTGAAGATCGACGGGTCGGGGTGGTCGTAGCTGATGCTGCCGATGACGTTGAAGCGGTGCAGGTCGTAGACGTACGGGACATGGTTGCCGTGCCAGGCGACCACATCGAGCGGGGAGTGGTCGTAGGTCGCGGCCCACAGGTTGCCGCAGAACTTGTTGACCACCTCCACCGGGCTCTCGACGTCCTCGTAGGCGGCGACGGGCGCCAGGAAGTCGCGGGCGTTCGCCAGGCCGTTGGCGCCGATCGGACCGAGGTCGGGGAGCTCGAAGGGCTGCCCGTAGTTCTCGCAGACATAGCCGCGCGCGCTCTCGTCCAGCAGCTCCACCCGGAAGCGGACGCCGCGCGGGATCAGTGCGAGCTCGCCGGGTCGGGCGGGCAGCAGGCCCAGTTCGGTCACCAGCAGCAGTCCGCCGCGCTCGGGGACGATCAGGAGTTCACCGTCCGCGTCGCTGAACACCCGGTCGGTCATGGAGGCGGTGGCGTGGTACAGGTGCACGGCCATACCGGTGCGCTGGGTGGCGTCGCCGTTGCCGCCGAGCGTCCACAGGCCGGACAGCCAGTCGGTGCCGGGCGCGGGTTCTGGCAGCGGATTCCAGCGCAGCCGGTTGGGGTCGGGGACCGTCTCCGTGAAGGGGGCGCTGCGGATGTGGCCGTTGTCGATACGGGTGAACGGCGGGTGCGCCGCCGACGGGAGGATGCGGTACAGCCAGGAACGGCGGTTGTGGGTGCGGGGTTCGGTGAAGGCGCTGCCGCTCAGCTGTTCCGCGTACAGGCCGAGCGGTGCGCGCTGAGGCGAGTTGCGTCCGTGCGGCAGGGCGCCCGGCACCGCCTCCGAGCTGTGCTCATTGCCGAAGCCGGGGGAGAACGACTGATCCGTCAGCCCCTCGACAGTCTTCCGCGCCTGCTCCATGCCGCTCATCGCCCGCTCCTGGTACCGATGCAATCCTATGGACAACCGTAGGATTGCAGGCCGGGCCCTCCAACGGAAGCGGAACGGCGGGATGGGCCGCGTGTCCCGGCGCCGACGGGCTCGGCGAGCTGCTCGGTGTGCAGCGTGCCCGGATGTGGGGCCGAAGGATTTTCGAACGGAATGCGGGCAGGGACTCCCGCCCGTGCATACCGGTCGGTATGCTCGGCCGGGTCAGTGCGTCACCGCCGCCGCCGCCCCGGGAGGACCTCATGTCCCGCACATCCGCCGCCCGTACCGCACCGACGGACGGCGCACGCCCCGAGGCCGCACCCGAACCGGCACACCGGCCCACGCCGGAGTCCGCGACCGGCGCGGCGGCCCGCACCGTCCTGCGCGTCTGCCCCCTGTGCGAGGCCACCTGCGGACTCACCCTCACGATCGAGGGCACCCGGGTCACCAAGGCCCGCGGAGACCGTGACGACGTCTTCAGCCAGGGCTTCATCTGCCCCAAGGGCGCGTCCTTCGGCGAGCTCGACTCCGACCCCGACCGGCTGCGCACCCCGCTCGTGCGCGAGAGGGGCGAGCTGCGCGAGGCGAGCTGGCAGGAGGCGTTCGATCTGGTGGCCGCCCGGATGCGGCCGCTGCTCGAGGAGCACGGACCGAACGCCGTCGGTGTCGTTCTCGGCAACCCGAACGTGCACACCATGGCCGGCGGCCTCTACCCGCCCGTCCTGCTCTCCACACTGCGCACCCGCAACATCTTCTCCGCCTCCACCCTCGACCAGATGCCCAAGCACGTCTCCAGCGGCCTGCTCTTCGGCTCGGCGATCGCCATCCCCGTACCCGACCTGGACCGCACCGACCATCTGCTGATGCTCGGCGCCAACCCGCTGGAGTCCAACGGCAGCCTGTGCACCGCGCCCGACTTCCCCGGCAAGCTCAAGGCGCTGCGCCGCCGCGGAGGCACCCTCACCGTCGTCGACCCCCGTCGCACCCGTACCGCCCAGCTCGCCGACCGGCATGTCCCGATCCGCCCCGGCACCGACGCGCTGCTGCTCGCGGCCCTCGCCCATGTGCTGTTCGAGGAAGGGCTCACCGACCTCGGTGAACTGGCCGCGCACGTGGAGGGTGTGGACGAACTCCAGGACGCGATGGAGGAGTTCACTCCCGAAGCCGTCGCCGCGGCCTGCGACATGGACGCCGACGAGATCCGCACCATCGCCCGCGAACTCGCCGCCGCAGAAACCGCCGCCGTCTACGGACGGATCGGCAGCAGCACCGTCGAGCACGGCACCCTCGCCAGCTGGCTCGTCGACGTCCTCAACATCCTGACCGGCAACCTCGACCGGCCCGGCGGCGCGCTCTTCCCGTTCGCCGCCACCGACCGGGCCCCCCGTCCCGCCGGCCCCGGCAAGGGCTTCGGCCTCGGCCGCTGGTCCAGCAGGGTCAGCGGCCACCCCGAGGCCAAGGGCGAACTGCCGATGGCCGCGCTCGCCGAGGAGATCGAGACACCCGGCGACGGACAGATCCGCGCCCTGATCGCCATCGCCGCCAACCCGGTGCTCTCCGCGCCCGACGGCGACCGCCTCGACCGGGCGCTGTCCGGCCTCGACTTCATGATCAGCGTCGATCCGTACCTGAACGAGACCTCGCGTCACGCGGATGTCGTGCTGCCGCCGCCCCCGCCGTCCCGCAGCGCCCACTTCGACTTCGCCTTCAACGCGCTCGCCGTACACAATCAGGCCCGCTTCAACCCCGCCGCCGTGCCGCTGGACGCCGGGCTCATGGACGAGTGCGAGATCCACGCCCGGCTGATCCTCGCGGTCTCCGGGATGCACGGCGCGGACCCGTCCGCGGTCGACGACATGGTCATCCAGGGCTCGCTCGCCAAGGCCGTCGCCGATCCGCACTCCCCGGTGCACGGCCAGAAGGTCGAGGAGCTCACCGCAGAGCTCGGCGGCCGCAACGGGGCGGAACGCCGCCTCGACATGATGCTGCGCCTCGGCCCGTACGACCTCACCCTCGACAAGCTCCTGGAGAACCCGCACGGCGTCGACCTCGGCCCGCTCCAGTCGCGTGTCCCGCAGGTGCTCAGGACCAGGAGCGGACGGATCGAACTGCTGCCGGGGCCGATCGCCGACGACCTGCCCCGGCTCCGCGCCGCACTGGGCGAGCGGCCCGCCGGCCTCGTCCTGGTCGGCCGCCGCCATCTGCGCTCCAACAACAGCTGGCTGCACAATGTGCCCTCGCTCAACGGCGGTTCCAACCGCTGCACACTCCACGTCCACCCCGAGGACGCGGCACGGCTCGGGCTGGCGGACGGGGCCCTGGTGAGCATCACCGCGGACGGAGGCCGTGTGGAGGCGCCCGTGGAGATCACCGACGCGGTGCGCACCGGAGTGGTGAGCCTGCCGCACGGCTGGGGGCACGACCGCCCCGGGACCCGGATGTCGGTGGCGTCCGCCCGCCCCGGCGTCAATGTCAATCAGCTGCTCGACGGCTCCCGGCTGGACCCCCTGTCGGGCACCGCCGTGCTCAACGGCTTCCCGGTCGAACTCACGCCAGCCCCGTGACCTGGGGTTTTGCTCGTATTGCTCACGTGTCAACACCTTGTTAACAGCTTGACGAGGCACCTAACGTCATCCGGACCGCCGCCCCCCGGTGGAGTTCAAGGGTGAACGTTAGGTGTCCTCCATGCTGACAATCCTCGGCTTCGCCATGATCGCGACCTTCCTGGTCCTGATCATGATGAAGAAGATGTCGCCGATCGCGGCGCTGGTCCTCATACCCGCCCTCTTCTGCGTCATCGTCGGAAAGGGTGCGCACCTCGGGGACTACGTCCTCGAAGGTGTCGGCAACCTCGCCCCCACCGCGGCGATGCTGATGTTCGCCATCGTCTACTTCGGTGTGATGATCGACGTCGGGCTGTTCGACCCGATCGTCCGGGGCATCCTGCGCTTCTGCAAGGCCGACCCGCTGCGCATCGTCGTCGGTACGGCGGTGCTCGCCGCCATCGTCTCGCTCGACGGCGACGGCTCCACGACCTTCATGATCACCGTCTCGGCGATGTATCCGCTCTACAAGCGCCTGAAGATGAGCCTGGTCGTGATGACCGGTGTTGCCGCCACTGCCAACGGCGTCATGAACACCCTGCCGTGGGGCGGCCCCACCGCCCGCGCCGCCACCGCGCTCAAGCTGGACGCCGGCGACATCTTCGTCCCGATGATTCCGGCCCTCGGCGTCGGACTGCTGTTCGTCTTCGTCCTCGCCTACGTCCTCGGCCGCCGCGAGCGCAAGCGGCTCGGGCATCTCTCGCTGGACGAGGCCCTTCAGCCGCAGACGGAGACGGTGCTCGTGGCGGCGGGTGGCGGAGACGACCGCACGAAGGTCACGACCGGCGGCTCCGGCTCCGATGCCGATGCCGATGCCGACCACGGCGACGCTGACTTCCAGGGTCTCGATCCGAAGCGGGACACCCTGCGGCCCGGGCTCTACTGGTTCAACGCCGCACTCACCGTCGTCCTCCTCACCGCGATGATCACGGAGCTGCTGCCGATCCCCGTCCTCTTCCTGCTCGGCGCGGCGCTCGCCCTGACCGTCAACTACCCGAGGATGGCCGACCAGAAGGCGCGTATCGCCGCCCATGCCGACAACGTCCTCAATGTCGCCGGCATGGTCTTCGCCGCCGCCGTCTTCACCGGGGTCCTCACCGGCACCGGCATGGTCGAGCACATGGCCGACTGGCTCGTCGGCGCGATCCCCGAGGGCATGGGGCCGCACATGGCGATCGTCACCGGCGTACTGAGCCTTCCGCTCACCTACTTCATGTCGAACGACGGCTTCTACTTCGGTGTCCTTCCCGTCCTCGCCGAGGCCGGTGCCGCACACGGGGTCTCCCCGCTGGAGATCGCCCGTGCCTCCCTCGTCGGTCAGGCCCTGCACATGTCCAGCCCGCTCGTGCCCGCCGTGTACGTCCTGGTCGGCATGGCCAAGGTCGAGTTCGGCGACCACACCAGGTTCACGGTCAAGTGGGCCGCGCTCACTTCCCTGGTGGTGCTCGCCGCGGGGATCCTCTTCGGGATCATCTGACCCGACCCGCTCCAGGGGCCGGCCGTTGCGCCTTCGTGGCGGGGCAGCCGGCCCCCTGTCGCTCCCGGTCCCCGGGCCGAGGAGCCCGCGGCCGGCAGAGAGAAAGCGGTGCGAAGGACGCGGAATGCCGCACTCCGCAGGAAGGCGGTACCAACCTTCGCAGGAATCATTCCCTGACCGGGAGTAGTCGGATAGCTTCGGGCGTCGCAGCCGCTCCTCCTCTTTCCCTCCGGGCGGGACCTATGACGCGCGCGATTTCCCTGCACGACGTGAGCAAGAGATACGGGCGCGGTCCGCGTGCCGTCGACCGGTTCTCCCTCCGCATCGAGCCGGGGGAGTTCTTCGTCCTGCTGGGGCCTTCGGGCTGTGGCAAGTCGACGGTGCTGCGCATGATCGCCGGCCTGGAGGACATCACCGAGGGCGAGTTGCTGCTGGACGGCGAGTACGCCAACCACATCCCGCCCCGCGACCGCGACATGGCGATGGTGTTCCAGAACTTCGCGCTCTATCCGAGCATGACCAACCGCGAGAACATCGGCTTCCCGCTCCGCCTGGAGAACCCCCGCGCCGACCGCAACCCGCGCGTGGAGGCGACCGCGAGGATGCTCGGCATCGAGGATCTCCTGGACCGGTTCCCCAGCCAGCTGTCCGGCGGCGAGCGTCAGCGGGTCGCGATGGGCCGGGCGATCTCCCGGCGGCCCTCCGTCTTTCTGATGGACGAGCCGCTGTCCAATCTCGACGCCAAACTGCGCAATCATCTGCGTGCCGAAATAGCCCAGCTCACCGCCGAGTTGGGGGTGACGACCGTCTATGTCACCCACGACCAGGCCGAGGCGATGTCGCTGGGGGACAGGGTCGCGGTGATGCGCGGCGGCGTGCTGCAGCAGGTGAGCACCCCGCGCGAGACCTACGCCCTGCCGGACAACGTCTTCGTCGCCGCGTTCATCGGGACCCCGCGTATCAATCTGCTGCAGGCAGTGGTGCACGCGCCGCCGGACGGCCGGATGTCCATCGACCTCGGCCGGCAGCGGCTGCCACTGCCCGAACCCCTCAGCACCGACCACCAGTTGCTCCGTATCCAGCAGGGCCGGCAGATCGTCGTCGGGCTGCGCTCAGAGGCCACCCGCATCGCGCCGCCGAGCCAGGCCCGCCCCGGCGAGGTCGCGCTGACCGGGATCGTCCAGCACATGGAGTACCAGGGACATGAGGCGCTGGTGCACTTCAACACCGGTTCCACACCTGCGGTGGTCGCCGACCTGGAGTCGCCACGGCTACAACAGGCCGGCCGACGGCGCAGAAACGTCGGCCCCGGGGTGCTGACCCGGATCAAGGGCCGTGCGGTCGCGCATGTCTCCGGGCCCGTTGTGGTGCTCGACGAACCGGAACCTGTCCGAGAGGAGCGCCCGGCGGTCGCCGCGAGCGATCTGGTGGTGCGTACCGGCCCGGATCTGCGGCTGCGCACCGGGGCGCAGGTGCCGCTCCTGGTGGACCTCGCGCATCTGTACGTCTTCGACCATCACGGCAGGAGGATCTGCCCGGCCCCGGCGGACCTGCCGGGCCTGGACGCCTAGCCTCACCGTCCGCCCCGTACGCTCGCTCGTCGAGACGCCCCTGGCGCCAGAAAACTAACAGCGCTAGTTTGGGGCGCGGACGACGCCGGCTAGGTGTGGAGGAGTGGCATGAAGGCTCACGACGGCATGTACATCGGCGGCCGGTGGCGGCCCGCCGAGGGAGCGGACACGATCGCCGTGGTCAATCCGGCCGACGAACAGGTCATCGGCCATGTCCCGGCCGGTACCGCCGAGGACGTCGACGCCGCGGTACGGGCCGCCCGCGAGGCGTTCCCGGCCTGGGCCGCGACGCCACCCGCCGAGCGCGGCGCCCATCTCTCGGCGCTGCGCGACGAGATGGCGCGACGGGCGGACGAGATCGCCGAGACCGTCACCGCGGAGCTCGGCGCGCCGTCCGTGCTCGCCCAGCGCGTCCATGCGGGTCTGCCGCTGATGGTGGCGGGCTCGTACTCCGAGCTCGCGGCCTCGTACTCCTTCGAGGAGAGCATCGGGAACTCCACCGTTCTGCTGGAGCCGGTCGGCGTGGTCGGCGCGATCACGCCGTGGAACTACCCCCTCCACCAGGTCGTGGCCAAGGTGGCCCCCGCCCTTGCGGCCGGCTGTACGGTCGTGCTCAAGCCGGCCGAGGACACCCCGTTGACCGCCCAGCTGTTTGCCGAGGCGGTCCATGACGCGGGCCTGCCGGCCGGTGTGTTCAACCTGGTGACCGGTCTCGGGCCGGTGGCCGGCCAGGCCCTCGCCGCGCACGAGGGTGTCGACCTGGTCTCCTTCACCGGCTCCACCGCCGTCGGCAGGCAGATCGGTGCGACGGCGGGAGCCGCGATCAAGCGGGTCGCCCTGGAGCTCGGCGGCAAGTCCGCCAACGTCATCCTGCCGAGTGCCGACCTTGCCAAGGCCGTGTCCGCCGGCATCGCCAATGTGATGTCCAACTCCGGTCAGACCTGCAGTGCCTGGACCCGGATGCTGGTCCACAAGGACCAGTACGAGGAGGCCGTCGCCCTCGCGGCGGCCGCCGTCGCCGCGTACCTGCCGGGCGAGCGGGTCGGGCCGCTGGTCAACGCCAAGCAGCAGCAGCGCGTACGCGGCTACATCGAGCAGGGTCTGGCCGAGGGTGCCCGCCTGGTCGCCGGCGGCCCCGAGGCCCCGCTCGGGACGGGGTACTACGTCAGCCCGACCGTCTTCGCCGATGTCACTCCCGGTATGACCATCGCGCAGGAGGAGATCTTCGGCCCGGTCGTCTCCCTGCTGAAGTACGAGGACGAACAGGACGCCCTCCACATCGCCAACGACACCGTCTACGGTCTCGCCGGCGCGGTCTGGGCAGGGGACGAGGCCGAGGCGGTCGCCTTCGCCCGCCGGATGGACACCGGCCAGGTCGACATCAACGGCGGCCGCTTCAACCACCTGGCCCCCTTCGGCGGCTACAAGCAGTCCGGCGTGGGCCGTGAGCTCGGCCCGCACGGTCTGAGCGAGTACCTCCAGACCAAGTCCCTCCAGTTCTGAGCCGGGAGAAGCCGATCGTGGTCCGCGCCGCCGTCCTGCCCGCCGTCGGGTCTCCGCTGGAGATCACCGGCATCGAACTCCCCGAGCCCGGCCCCGGCCAGGTGAGGGTCCGCCTCGCCGCCGCCGGTGTCTGCCACTCGGATCTGTCCCTGTCCAACGGCACCATGCGGGTGCCCGTCCCCGCCGTGCTCGGTCACGAGGGCGCGGGCACCGTCGTCTCCGTCGGCAAGGGCGTCACCCACGTCGCCCCCGGGGACGGCGTGGTCCTCAACTGGGCGCCCTCCTGCGGAAGTTGCCATTACTGCACCATCGGCGAGGTCTGGTTGTGCACCGAGGCCCTGGCCGGAGCGGGCCGCGTCTACGCCATCACCGAGGACGGCACCGAGCTCCATCCCGGCCTGAACGTCGCCGCGTTCGCCGAGGAGACCGTCGTTGCCGCGAACTGTGTTCTGCCCGTCCCCGACGGCGTCCCGCTCACCGACGCGGCCCTGCTCGGCTGCGCCGTGCTCACCGGATACGGGGCCGTGCACCACTCCGCCAGGGTCCGCGAGGGCGAGTCGGTCGTGGTGTTCGGTGCCGGCGGGGTGGGCCTGGCCACGCTCCAGTCGGCCCGTATCGCGGGCGCCGGGAGTGTCATCGCCGTCGATGTGTCCGAGGAGAAGGAGGAACTCGCCCGCCGGGCGGGCGCCACCGAGTACGTCGTCGCCTCCGACATCACCGCGAAGGAGATCCGTAAGCTCACCGCGGGCCGGGGTGCGGACGTGGCCATCGAGTGCGTCGGCCGAGCCGTCACCATCCGTACCGCCTGGGACTCCACCCGGCGCGGCGGCCGCACCACCGTCGTCGGCATCGGCGGCAAGGACCAGCAGGTGACGTTCAATGCCCTGGAACTCTTCCACTGGGGGCGCACGCTCTCGGGCTGTGTCTACGGCAACTGCGACCCCGCCCAGGACCTCCCGGTCCTGGCGGAGCACATCCGCGCGGGGCGCCTGGACCTGGGTGCCCTGGTGACCGAACGCATCGGCCTGGACGGCATTCCGGCAGCCTTCGACAACATGCTCGCAGGCAGGGGCGGCCGGGCGCTGGTCGTCTTCTAGAGCCGCTCGCAGCAACACCCCGGCCGCCGAGCGGCCGGGGTGTTCGTGCTGCCCGATACCGGGTTACCGGAGGGTAATAACCTCGTAAAAAGTCCTGGTGTTCAACCCGTTGACCTACATACCCACCGGTCGGTACGGTCCCCGCAATCTCCATCGCCATACCCCGCTCCGTCCCCGCACCCCCGGAGTCTGCAACCCTCATGGACACCGCCGCTCAACTCACGGACCCCACTCCCACCGCTCCCACCGATCGTCACCGCAGGCGCGTCGCGACCGCCGCGGCCCTCGCCTCCGCGGTCGAGTGGTACGACTACTTCGTCTTCGGAATCGCCGCCGCCCTGGTCCTCGGCGATCTCTACTTCCCCACGGGCAGCTCGTCCGCCGGCGTGCTGGCCGCTTTCGCCACCTTCGCCGTCGGCTTCCTCGCCCGGCCCGTCGGCGGCGTCATCGCCGGCCAGCTCGGCGACAAGCGCGGCCGCAAGCCCATGCTGGTCATGGCGCTCGTCCTGATGGGCGTCGCCACCGTCGGCATCGGCCTCCTCCCGACGTACGAGACGATCGGCATCGCCGCCCCCGTGCTGCTGGTGCTGCTCCGCGTCGTCCAGGGCATCGCCGTCGGCGCCCAGTGGGGCGGCGCGATGCTGATGGCCACCGAGTACGCCCCCGAGGGCAAGCGCGGCCTGTACGGCAGCCTGGTCCAGCTCGGTGTGCCGATCGGTGTAGTGACTGCGAACACCACTTTCCTGGTCGCCGGCTCCGTCACCAGTGACGCGACCTTCGCCACCTGGGGCTGGCGCGTGCCGTTCTTCGTCGGGTTCCTGGTCCTCGGCCTTGCCTGGTACATCCACGCCAAGGTCGAGGAGACCCCCGCATTCCGTGAGGCCGAGCGCGCGCTGGCCGAACAGGAGAAGAGCGAGAGCGTGACCCGCTCGCCGCTGCGCACCATCCTGCGCAACCACCTCGGCACCGTCTTCCTGGCCGGCGGCTCGTTCGCGGTCAACACCGCGACCTTCTACATCATCATCACCGGCGTGCTGGACTACGCGACCCGTCATCTGGCGATGGAGCGCAGCGCGGTTCTCGCCGTCTCCCTGGGCGTCAGCCTCACCCAGCTGGTGATGATCCCGGCCGCGGCGGCCCTGTCCGACCGCATCGGACGGCTGCGCATCTACGCGGCCGGAGCCGTCGGGCTGCTGGTGTGGGCCGTGCCGATGTTCCTTCTCATCGACACCGCGTCGCTGCTGTGGCTCGGTATCGGCACCTTCGTCACCAGCTGCTTCCTCAGCATCATGTACGGGCCCCAGGCGGCGCTGTTCGCCGAGCTGTTCACCGCGGAGATGCGCTACACCGGCGCCTCCCTCGGCTACCAGATCGCCGCTGTGCTCGGCGGCGGCCTGGCCCCGTTCGTCATGGTCCTGCTGCTGGAGGTGACCGGCACCTCGATGGCCGTCTCCGCCTACATCATCGGTCTCGCCGTGATCGCCCTGATCTCCATCAAGATCCTGGCTTCACGGGCCGCCGCCGCCCGCTGACCCCGGTCCGCCCCCGGGAACTCCCGCCCTCGCGGTCCACCGACCGGCGGGGGCGGGAGCGCGAGACGGCCACGCCGGCCAGACACAGCGCTCCGCCCGCCAGGGTCAACAGCCCCGGCACCTCGTCCAGGACCAGCCAGGACATCAGGACCACCAGCGCCGGAACCGCGTACGTGGTGGCGCCCATCCGGCCCGCCGTCGTACGCGCCAGGGCGTACGCCCAGGTCGTAAAGGCGAGCGCGGTCGGGAAAACGCCCAGATAGACCATGTTGAGCGTCGCCGCGAGGGGAGCCTTCGCCGCCTCACTGAGCAACTGCCCGGTGAACGGCAGACAGGCCACCGTCCCCACCAGAGCGCCGAACGTCGTGACCTGCAGCGCGCTCGCATGCGCAAGTGCCGGCTTCTGTGCCACCACACCGCCCGCGTAACCCACCGCGGCCAGCAGACACAGCAGCACACCGAGCGCGGAGGCGCTGCCCTCACCCGACATCGACAGGCCGACGGTCACCGCACCCGCGAACGACACCGTCATCCCCGCGAGCAGCCGCGGCGGCAGCGCTTCGCCCAGCAGCCGCGCACCGAGCAGCGCGATCAGCACCGGGCCGATGTTCACCACCATCGCTGCCGTGCCCGCGTCCACCTCGCGCTCACCCCAGTTGAGCACCACCATGTAGACGCCGAACCAGAGCAGTCCCGAGACCGCGATCCCGGGCCACGCGGCACGTGGCGGCAGCCCTTCGCGCCGGACCAGCAGGACACAGCCGAGCGCGAGCGACCCGGCGAGCAGCCTGCCGAGGGCCAGTGCGCCGGGGGAGTACGTCGTACCGGCGCTGCGGATCGACACAAAGGCGGAGGCCCACAGCACCACCGTGACGGCCGCCGCGGCGAGTGCGGGCCACCGGGAACGGTGGGTGGTGCCGGTGGGGTTCGTCATGGGGCGACCGTACGGGCCGAAGGGTTCGGCGCTCACCGCAATGTCCCCGGCTCGATGCCCAGCAGCCGCGCCAGCGCCTGCTCCCCGGCCTCGGTCACCTTCACCGCGCGCTCGGAGCCGATGCGTACGCACCAGCCCGCCTCCAGCGCATGGCGGCACAGTTGCGCCCCCGCGACACCGGCCAGATGGGGGCGGCGCTCGGTCCAGTCCAGGCAGCCGCGCACCAGCGGCCGCCGCCCCGTGCGCGGCAGGGGGATGCCCAGCTCATCGAACCAGGCGGCGCCCCGGCCGGTCAGGGCGAAACCGGTGTCCTGGCTCAGCAGCCCGCGCTCGGTCATGGCCTCGGTGATCGTGATGCCCAGCCGTCCTGCGAGATGGTCGTAGCACGTGCGTCCACGGGCCATGGCGGCGGCGGTGCCGGCCGCTTTGAGGCTGTGCGGCCCCGGAGCGGATCCGGGCGGCGTCGCGTGGGCGGCGAGCTCCTCGACGAGGTGCGCGACCCGATGGTCGGCGAGCCGCACGTAGCGGTGCCGGCCCTGTCGTTCCTCGGCCAGCAGCCCGCCTGCGGCGAGCTTCCCCAGATGCTCGCTCGCGGTCGAGGGCGCGACGCCCGCATGCCGCGCCAGTTCGCCCGCGGTCCAGGCGCGCCCGTCGAGCAGGGCGAGACAGAAGTCGGCGCGGGTGTCGTCGGCGAGCAGGGCGGCGAAGGCGGCGAGGTCTCTGGGGGCCATGTCCCCAGGATCGCGCAGTCACTGTTCGGCGGCGGCCGAACCTTCTCCCGCTCCCACCTCCAGCGCCGGAGCGCGGAGTCCCGGTGGTCGTGCTCGAACTCGGGGCCGAGCGGCGCCACCCGGTTCACGGCCCAGGACGGCCCGGAAGACCGCCGGGGAGCCGGGATCGACCGCCCGCAGCAGCGTCGTCGTCCCGTCCGGCACTCGCCGGTCCTGATCCGCGCCGCCCTCCACCAGTTCGCCGGCGACCGACGCGTCGTACGCGGCCACGGCCGGGCACAGCACCGGGAGCCCGTCCTCCCCGGCCATGTCCGGGTCCGCCCCCGCCTCCAGCGGGGCCCGGATCGCCTCCGCGTCCCCGCCCCGTATCGCCGCTACGAACTCTGCGTCGCCCACTTCCCCCGTGCCCCCGTCTCGTACTGCAGCGCCAGCCCGTCGAGCAGCGCCCGCAGCCCCGTCTCGAACGCCCCCTCGTCGACCTTCTCCTGACGCTCCGCCAGCAGATGGGCCTGGCCCAGGTGAGGGTAGTCGGCAGGGTCGTACGCCGTCGCGTCGTCGACGAAGCCGCGCGCGAAGGAGCCGAGCGCGGAGCCGGTGATGAAGTAGCGCATCAGGGCGCCGATGTACGTGGCCTGGGCGGGCGGCCAGCCGGCCCTGACCATGGCGCCGAAGACGGCGTCGGCGACCTTGAGGCCGGCCGGGCGGCGGCCGGGGCCCTGGGCGAGGACCGGAACGATGTGCGGGTGGTCGGCCAGGGCGGCGCGGTAGGAGACCGCCCAGTCGTGCAGGGCGGTGCGCCAGTCGCGCCCGTCGTGCTCGTCGAACATCGAGAGGTCAACCTGCGCGCTGACCGCGTCGGCCACCGCGTCGAGGATCTCGTCCTTGTTGCGGAAGTGGTTGTAGAGGGAGGGCCCGCTGACGCCGAGCTCCGCGGCGAGGCGGCGGGTGGAGACCGCGTTCAGGCCTTCCGCGTCCACGAGCGCGCTCGCCGTGTCGACGATGCGTTCTCGGCTGAGCAGGGGCTTGCGCGGTCGGGCCATGCGGCACATAGTAGGGCCTGCGACAAAGAAACTAGCAGTGATAGTTAAAAGTGGGGTGTCCCGTATGAACCTGGAGCTCACCGAGGAGCAGACGGCCGTCCGCCGGTTGGCCAGGGAGTTCGTCGACCGTGAGATCACCCCGCATGTCGTCGGGTGGGACCGCGCCGAGAGCGTCGACCGCGCGATCGTGAAGAAGCTCGGCGCACTCGGCTTCCTCGGGCTCACCGTCGACGAGGCCTACGGCGGCTCGGGCGGCGACCATCTCGCCTACTGCCTCGTCACCGAGGAACTCGGCCGAGGCGACTCCTCGGTGCGCGGCATCGTCTCCGTCTCCCTCGGCCTGGTCACCAAGACCATCGCCGCCTACGGCGACGAGGAGCAGAAGCGCCGGTGGCTGCCCCCGCTCACCGCCGGTGAGGCGCTCGGCTGCTTCGCACTCACCGAGCCCGGCACCGGCTCCGATGCCGGCAGTCTGACCACCAAGGCGGTCCGCGACGGCGACGACTACGTCATCAACGGCTCCAAGATGTTCATCACCAACGGCACCTGGGCCGATGTGGTGCTGCTGTTCGCCCGGACCAACGACCTGTCCGGCCACAAGGGCGTCTCGGCCTTCCTCGTGCCCGCCGACGCTCCCGGGCTGAGCCGCCGCACCATCCACGGCAAGCTCGGACTGCGCGGCCAGGCCACCGCCGAGCTGATACTCGAGGACGTCCGCGTCCCCGCCACCACGATGCTCGGACCTGAGGGCAAGGGCTTCTCCATCGCCATGTCCGCGCTCGCCAAGGGGCGGATGTCCGTGGCCGCGGGCTGCGTCGGCATCGCACAGGCTGCGCTGGACGCGGCCGTCGGCTACGCGGGGGAGCGTGAGCAGTTCGGCAAGCCCATCGCCCGCTACCAGCTCGTCCAGGAGCTGATCAGCGACATCGCGGTGGACGTCGACGCGGCCCGGCTGCTCACCTGGCGGGTCGCGGATCTCATCGACCGCGGCGAGGACTTCGCCACCGCCGCGTCCAAGGCGAAGCTCTTCGCCTCCGAGGCGGCCGTGCGCTGCGCCAACAGCGCACTGCAGGTGTTCGGCGGCTACGGCTACATCGACGAGTACCCGGTCGGCAAGCTGCTGCGCGACGCCCGTGTGATGACGCTGTACGAGGGCACCAGCCAGATCCAGAAGCTGATCATCGGCCGGGCCCTGACGGGGGTCTCCGCGTTCTGAGCCGGCGGCTTTGAGTACCTCGGTGAGTACGAGCGCCCATCCCGGCCGGCACCGCGTCCCGCGAAGCTGTGCTCATGAGTGAGACACCGGTCAAGCAGCAGAACACAGCGGCGTACTACGGCCAGGCCGTCGCCTCCTTCGCCCTCGCGCTCGGAGCCGTCGCCCTCGGGATCTTCAACCTGGAGACGGACGCCTGGGTGCGTGCCTTCCTGGCCATTGCCGTCCTCTACCTCACGACCTCGGCCTTCACCCTTGCCAAGGTGGTCAGGGACCGGCAGGAGGCCGGGCAGATCGTCAGCCGCGTCGACCAGGCCCGGCTGGAGAAGCTGCTCGCCGAGCACGATCCGTTCCAGAAGCTCTAGGAAGATCTAAGCGCTCGCTCACCCTCGGGGTATGGTGTTCGTCCTGCCACGGAAGGGGCGAGCGATGAGTGCGGCGGACCAGACGCCCGACGAGGAAAACCCATGGGACGAGGTCATTCCCGAGGCGGCCAGAAAGCTGCTCGTCGCCGCCGTCGAGGCGTTCGCGGAGCGCGGCTACCACGCCACCACCACCCGGGACATCGCCGGCCGGGCCGGGATGAGCCCGGCCGCGCTCTACATCCACTACAAGACCAAGGAAGAGCTGCTCCACCGCATCAGCCGCATCGGGCACGACAAGGCCCTGGGGATTCTCGCGGCCGCGTACGACGGTGAGGGGACGCCGACCGAGCGGCTCTACGACGCCGTGCACTCCTTCGTCCGCTGGCACGCCGGACGGCACACCACCGCGCGGGTGGTTCAGTACGAACTCGACGCGCTCGGCGACGCCCACCGCACCGAGATCATGGAACTGCGCCGGCAGACCGACGCCGTGGTGCGCCGCATCCTGAACGAGGGTGTCGAATCAGGCGAGTTCGACGTACCCGATGTCCCTGGCACCGCCGTCGCCGTGCTCTCGCTGTGCATCGATGTGGCGCGGTGGTTCAACGTCCGCGGCCGCCGTACGCCCGACGAGGTCGGCGCGCTCTACGCCGACCTCGTCCTGCGCATGGTGAGCGCTCAGAAGAAGTAGCGGGACACCGACTCGGCCACGCACACCGGCTTGTCGCCGCCCTCGCGCTCGACCGTGACGAGGGCGGTCACCTGCACGCCGCCACCCGTGTCCTCGACGCTCTGCAGCACCGCGGTGGCGCGCAGCCGCGAGCCCACCGGCACGGGGGAGGGGAAGCGCACCTTGTTGGCGCCGTAGTTGATGCCCATCTTCATGTTCTCGACGCGCAGCACCTGCGGGACAAGGGCCGGCAGCAGCGACAGCGTGAGATACCCGTGCGCGATCGTCGTACCGAAGGGGCCGCTCGCGGCCCGCTCCGCGTCCACATGGATCCACTGGTGATCCCCGGTCGCGTCGGCGAAGAGATCGATCCGCTTCTGGTCGACCTCCAGCCAGTCGCTGTGCCCCAGCTGCTCGCCGACCCCGGCGCGCAGCTCGTCCGCGGAGGTGAAGATCCTCGGCTCTGCCATATCCCTGGTCCCTGCCTCTCAAGCGTTCGCCGCTCATGTCTAAGCGCTTGCTCAGCATGGTTGGGCGGAGCCCTCCTGTCAACGGACGACCAGTAGGGTTCGAGGAGTGCCGCAGATTCCCGAGAAGATCCACGAGCTCACGGTCGGCCAGCTCTCCGCGCGCAGCGGGGCCGCCGTGTCCGCCCTGCACTTCTACGAGTCCAAGGGCCTCATCGTCAGCCGCAGGACCAGCGGCAACCAGCGCCGCTACAGCAGGGACACGCTGCGACGGGTCGCTTTCGTGCGTGCCGCGCAACGGGTCGGCATTCCGCTCGCCACGATCCGCGACGCCCTGGCCGAACTGCCCGATGAGCGCACGCCCGACCGCGAGGACTGGGCGCGACTCTCGGCGGCCTGGCGCGGCGAGCTCGACAAACGCATCGAGCAGCTCGGCCGGCTCCGCGACCATCTCACCGACTGCATCGGCTGCGGCTGCCTCTCCTTGGAGACCTGCGTCCTGTCCAACCCGGACGATGTCTTCGGCGAGCGCCTGACGGGTTCGCGGTTGCTGCCGGAACGGGGGCGGCCGAAGAAGGCCGACGCCTGACGCGGCAACTACTCGTACTCCGTGCCGCCCTTGCGGGTCAGGTACGCCGGGCTGACCGCCTTGGCGATCGCCCGGCCGCCGACCACCGGGCTGTAGCGCTCGACGGCCGGCCGGATCACCACGCCCTCGCGCAGATGCAGCTCCCGCCCGGACACGGTCTCCCGGCCGCTCGCCAGCTCCAGCACGGTGCCGATGTCGTAAGGCCCCTCGTACAGCCGTGGCACCAGCGGCAGTTGACCCTCGAGCAGTTCGGCCGCGTCCATCCAGTGGACCTGGCCGTCGATCTCCGCCGAGACGTCGAACACCGCGTACCCCAGCGTGTCCTCGGCACGCGCGTTCGCCCCGTACGCCAGGTCCTGGACGCCCGCGCCGTACACCTCGCCGAAGAAGCCGATCCGGCTCGCTCCCAGCTTCTCGGCCAGGCGTGCGGCGACCGCCGGTACGTCATGGCCGAGCACCGCGCGCCAGTACAGATTCCGCGGATCGTGCGTCAGCGCGAGGCCCTTGGAGCCGAATCCCTTGGACGAGACCTGGACCGTGCCGCCGTCGGCGACGCAGTACGTCATCAGACACGCCGTGCCGTGCAGCTTCTCGGTGAGCACCACCACCTCGCCCGGTTCGAAGATCTCCGGATAGCGCTGGATGTTCTCGATGTCGACCCAGGGCAGCAGATCGGGAGCGCGTTCCACGTCCCCGCCCATCGTGGGCGGGATCGGAGGCGACCACTTGGTGATCGAGAGCCGCTCGGCGAAGTTCTCGCCGTCGGCGGCGGCCCGCGCCAGGTCGACGTCCGCGAGCGCGCGCGGCCGGCACACGATGCCCTGCGAGAGTTCGCCCCGCAGCCGTACCGCCTTGACCCGGTCGGACGCCCTGCCCGCGAGCCGCCCGGTCAGTCCCAGCTCATCGATCAACCCGGCGGGAAGTACGGCCTGTTCGGGGATGTAGACGGCGAAGTCGCCACTACGGTAGGCGCCCTTGGCGACAACCGCCCGGTACAGCCCCACCTGGGCCAGCTCGAGCGCGTCGGCGTTGGGATGCTCATGGATCGTCAGCGGTTCGGCGGTGACGCGCAGCGTCGACATGTCAGGCTCCTCGGTCGTGTTTCCTCACCGCCAACTGTCGCGGGGACGAATACCGTGGGCCATCGAATTTGCGTCTGGTAGCGTCCGCTCTCCGGCCCGGCGCAGCCCCGGACCAAGGTTCCGTTCGGGCATGTCCCGGGCCCTCCGCCGCCCTCGGCGCGGCTGTGGGCCGCCTCCGTGCCGTCCTTGCCCACGCCGGCGCACCGCGGTGGGGTCCCGGGCCCCCGGCCCCCGGGACCCGTACGGCTCACGCCACGGAGGCCAGCTCCCGGCGCCCCGCCCGCTTGGCCGCGGCCACGGCATCGGACGTCAGAACGGGCTGCGGCACGACGATGCCGCAGCCCGTGCACACCGGCCCGTACCACGGCTCGCGCTCCAGGTCCTGACGCCAGACGATGTGTGTCGCCTCGCACACCGGGCAGGCCGTCCCCGGCTCGTCCTCCAGCGCGGTGATCAGTCTGCGCAGTACCTCGCCGAGCGGCGCGGAGGGATGCGCCGCCGGGGTGTCGCAGCGGGCGACCCCGTTCCCGCCCCAGGTCCGGCGGTGCCAGTCGTCGATGTGTCCGGGCCGCCGAAGCCCCTCGTGCTTCTCCCGTTTGCGGCGGTCCGCGAAGTTCTCCTCGTACGCGAGCCAGACGGCCCGCGCCTCCTCCAGCTCCTCGAGCGCGGCCACCAGCCGCGCCGGATCGGGGGCCCTGTCCTCGGGTTCGATCCTGTGCCTCGCGCACAGATGATCCCAGGTCGCCCGGTGCCCATAGGGCGCGAAGCGCTCCAGGCACTTGCGCAGTGAATAGCGCCGAAGCGCCAGATCACACCGCGCGTCGCGCACCTGTCTCGCGAGACTCCGGAAACCGGCCATCGCACTGCCACCTCCGTCGCTGGTACATCGGCGTCGTTGAATGGACGTACGGGTGCCCGATCCGGCTCCATCGAAAATCCGATGGGGCCTATTGGTTCCGCGCCCTTGCCGCATCGTCCGAAGGCGCGCTCTTGGCGCGCATGCTGTCTGGTGATACGCAAGGTGACGCATGTTCACTCACTCGGGAGCCATGCCTTCGGTGTTCTCCGGCGCACCCGGCGAGGGCGGATCAGCGGCCGATGCGGCCGGCGGCCAGCACCATGCGTGCCAGTTCCTCATGACAGATGTCGCTGTGCGCGCCGGCGGGCGGGCCGCCGCGGCGCACCACGGAGGCCGCGTCCACGCTCGCACAGCCCGAGCGGGGCACTCCTTCGCGCAGCGCCTGCTCCAGCGTCAGCCGTGGCGCTCCGGCGACACCCCGGATGCCGTCGTGGCCCATTGCCCACCACCGCCGGTCAAGACCCACCGCGGTCGCCGAGTCGCCGGCCAGGCTGGACGCCAGCGGATAGATCACCCCGAGCGCGCTGTCGTGCCGTGAGTAGCAGGCCACCACCGGCCCGTCGACCCGGTGCTGGAGGGCGGCGAGCGCACCCGCGCTGTGGGGCGCGTGCGGCAGACTGGTCGCGAACGCGTAGTGCGAGAAGGCTCCCTGAAGGAGCGTCACCGACTTCACGTTGTGCGCGCCCTCGGGCAGTCCGCGCAGTGCGAAGGCGACCAGCCGCGCCCCCTGGCTGTGACCCACCAGATGCACACGCAGCCCCGGGGCCGAGCGGGAGAGCCGGCCGAGCAGAGGGCCGAGCCCCAGCTCCCCGACCGTGCCTGCCCGCCGCTTCATCGCGTAGTACGTCGTCTGCCGCAGGAGCTCCTTCCCACCCTTCCACACCTTGGTCAGTGCGCCTCCGGGACCGCTCCCGAGCGCGCCGCCCAGGCCGAACGCCGACGGCGCCTGTGCCTCGAGCGCCGCGGTGAAACGCCGGCACAGGGTGAGTGCGTCCTCGAACAGCACCGCCGGAGGGCTCTGCTCGTCCTGCGGCAGATCGTCCGCGAAACACGCCTCGAGCCCCCCGGGCGGCACCGCCGCCAATTGCCGTGCCAGCACGCCGAACTCCTCGAACGCCGCCTTGGAGTCGGGCTGTTCGTCCAGCAGCATGGCCAGGCGCTCCACCGTCGCACGGTGTCCGGGGAAGAGCCCGGCCAGTACGTCCTGCGTCGCCTTGTCCAGGCCCGGCGCCGAACCCACCGCCGCTTCCTCCCACGGCGGCATGGCGGCGGCCGCGGCGGGTTCGACGTCCGGGATCGGCTCGTCCGTGAACCGCATCGAGGGCCAGACGACCCCCGCGTAGCCGAGGCGTACCCCCGGCGCACCGGCCAGCAGCCGGGGGAAGGGCGCGAAGAACGCGGCGTACAACCGTGCAGCGACGGAAGGGGAGTTGTTCCATCCGTGCGCGAACATCACCAGATCGGTGACATCCATCCCGTCGAGCCGGTCGTGCCGCCCCCCGTGCACATCGCCGTCCGCGTCGAAGGTGATCTCCCGGTACGGCTGCACACCCATCCCCGCCATGACAGGCCCCTCCCCAGTGAGCTCCGCTGCTGCAACAGCATCCTGCGCAAGGGAGGAAACAGCCATACCTCATGAAGTCCCAATACTGTCCACCATGGTGCGTATGGCGGTCCCTCGCCCGGTCGGTGCGGGGTTCCGCCCGGGGCCACGCGCCGGCGAGTTCTCAGCGGTAGTGCAGGTACTGCGCGCGCACTGCCCGGAACGCCGCGAGCTCGTCCTGCCAGGCCCCCACCACGTCCTCGACACCGGCCCCCGCGTCGATCAGTGTGCGCACCTTCGTCGAGCCGGTGAGCTTGTCGATCCAGTGGTCCGCGCGCCAGGCGAAGCCGCTCCAGTTGCGCCTGGCCGTCACGAGCAGCGCGATGCCCGTGCGGACGGGGTCGTACGACTGCCGGTCGTGGACGTGCAGTTGGACGCCGCCGATCGTCCTGCCCTGGAACTTGGAGAACGTCGGGGCGAAGTACGCCTCACGGAAGCGGACCCCCGGCAGGCCGAGACCGTTCGCCGCCTCGGCCCATCCGGGGCCGATACCCTCCGCGCCCAGCAGTTCGAACGGCCGGGTCGTGCCTCGGCCCTCGGAGAGGTTGGTGCCCTCGAACAGGCAGGTGCCCGAGTAGACGAGTGCCGTTGCGGGGGTCGGCATGTTGGGGCTCGGCGGGACCCAGGGCAGAGCGGTCGTGTCGTAGAAGTCGGCGCGCCGCCAGCCGGTCATCCGCACGGTTTCCAGGTCCACGGGCCGGAGAAGGAACTCGCCGTTGAACAGCAGGGCCAGCTCGGTGACGGTCATCCCGTGCGCCTGCGAGATCGGCTCACGGCCCACGAAGGTCGCGAACGCCTTGTCCAGCACCGGTCCGAGGGCGGCCCGGCCCGTCACCGGATTGGGCCGGTCGAGGACGACGAAGCGCTTGCCCGCGAGCGCTGCCGCCTGCATGCAGTCGAAGAGTGTCCAGATGTAGGTGTAGAAGCGGGCGCCCACGTCCTGGATGTCGAAGACGACCGTGTCCACGCCCGAGGCGGTGAAGATGTCGGCGAGCGGCCGGCCGCTCTTGAGATACGTGTCGTAGACGGGCAGCCCGGTGGCCGGGTCGTCGTATCGCCCCTCGGAGCCGCCCGCCTGCGCGGTGCCGCGGAAGCCGTGCTCCGGGCCGAAGACGGCGACCAGGTTCACCCGGTCGTCGGCGTGCATGACGTCCACGATGTGCTGTACGTCCCGGGTGATGCCGGTCGGGTTGGTGACCACGCCGACCCGCTGCCCGGCCAGGGCGGCGTAGCCCCCGGCGGCCAGCCGTTCGAAGCCGGTGCGGACCCGGGACCGGCCCGAGTGGGCGGCGGCGGGCGCGGACGCCGTCGCTGTGAGCGCTCCCACCGCGCCGCCGACTGCCAGCAAACCCCGTCTGGACAGGCTCATCGAGCTACCTCCGTGATCGCTGAGTGTCATGGCCACGCACGCTAGCGCTCCTCGTGCCGACGGGGAACGATATGGACGTAGCCGTCGCCGTGGTCCGCCGCGCCGACGGGTTCCGCCCCTTCCCTCGCAACATACCGACCGGTTAGTCTGTCGCCAGGCCGGCGCGGACGACCGGCCCGTACGGTCGCCGCCGACGGTCGGCACGCAGAGGGGCGGAGCTTGATGAGTACGGTGCAGGGCGCGGGCGTTGTGGTCACGGGCGCGGGCGGTGGCATCGGCGCCGCGCTGGCCCGCAGGTTCGCCGCCGAGGGTGCCCGGGTCGTCGTCAACGACATCGACGCCGGCCGGGCCAAGACCGTCGCCGACGAGATCGGTGCACACGCGGTGCCCGGCGATGCCTCTCAGATCGTGGACGAGGCCCGTGACGCACTCGACGGCGTCGTCGACATCTACTGCGCCAACGCGGGCCTCGGCTCGCCCGGCGACGCATTCGCCGACGAGGACGTCTGGGCCTCGGCCTGGGACGTCAATGTGATGGCCCATGTGCGCGCGAGCCGGGCGCTGCTGCCGGACTGGCTGGAGCGCGGCAGCGGCCGCTTCGTCTCCACCGTGTCCGCCGCCGGACTGCTCACGATGATCGGCGCGGCCCCGTACAGCGTCACCAAGCACGGCGTTCTCGCCTACGCGGAATGGCTCTCGCTCACCTACCGCCACCGCGGCCTCAAGGTGCACGCGATCTGCCCGCAGGGCGTACGCACCGACATGCTCGCCGCGAGCGGTTCGGCCGGCGACATCGTGCTGCAGCCGACCGCGATAGAGCCCGAGGACGTGGCCGAAGCGCTCTTCGACGCGATGGCGAACGACCGGTTCCTGGTGCTGCCGCACCCCGAGGTCGCCGACTACTACCAGGCCCGCGCCACGGACCCGGACCGCTGGCTGACCAACATGAACCACATCCAGCAGAAGTGGGAAGCGGTGAAGCGGTGAACTCCCCCTACGCGGCCAAGCCCTGGATGGGCAGTCTCACCGAGGAGCAGCGGGCGCCGATCACCCCGCCCCCGACCGTGGTCCACTCGTTCCGCGCCGCCGTCGACCGCGCCCCCGAGCACACCGCGCTCGCCTACTTCGACGGACGGCTGAGCTACCGCGAGACCGATGCGCTCTCCGACTCCGTCGCGGGTCATCTCGCGGCTCGCGGTCTCGCGCGCGGCGACCGCGTGGCGATCATGCTCCAGAACTCTCCCCACTTCGTGATCGCCCTGCTCGGTGCGTGGAAGGCCGGAGCCGTCGTCGTTCCGCTCAACCCGATGTACAAGGCGGGCGAGGTCGCCCATGTACTCGCCGACGCCGAGGCCGCCGCGCTGATCTGCGCCGACCGTTCCTGGGAGTCGTATCTGCGCGACTGCGCCGCCGCCTCGCCCGTGCGGATCGTCCTCACGGCCTGCGAACTCGACCTGCAGACCCGCGGCGACGAACGGGTGCTGGGCTTCGGGCGAACACCGCAGGCCGCGGACGCCGAGGATCTGCTGACTGTGGCCCGGGCCGGTCTTCCTGCCCCTGCCGAGCGTGAACCCACCGCCGCCGACGTGGCGTTGATCAGCTACACCTCCGGCACCAGCGGCACGCCCAAGGGCGCCATGAACCTGCACGGCGGCATCACCTACAACGCCGAGCGGCAGCGGACCGGCCACCCGCTGCCCGAAGGCGCCTGCTACTTCGCGCTCGCCCCCATGTTCCACATCACCGGCATGGTCTGCCAGCTCGCCGCCTGCATCGCCAACGCGGGCACGCTGGCGCTGGCCTACCGCTTCGAGGCCGGGGTCGTACTGGACGCGTTCGCCGAGCACCGCCCCGCCTACACCGTCGGCCCGTCCACCGCCTTCATGGCGCTCGCCGCCCACCCCACCGCCACCCGCGAGCACTTCGCCTCCTTCCAGGTGATCTCCTCGGGCGGCGCTCCGGTGCCGCCCGCGCTGGTGGAGAAGTTCCGGGCAGGCTTCGGCCCCTACATCCGCAACGGATACGGGCTCACCGAGTGCACGGCCCCCTGCGCCGCCGTACCCCCGGAGCTCGAGGCACCCGTCGACCCGGCGTCGGGCACCCTGTCCGTCGGCCTGCCGGGGCCCGACACCCTCGTGCGCATCATCGACGAGACCGGCAAGGACGTGCCCCTCGGCGAGCAGGGCGAGATCGCCGTCCGTGGCCCCCAGGTCGTGCCGGGCTACTGGCGGCTGCCCGACGCCACCGCCGAGGCATTCCCCGCCGGCGAGCTGCGCACCGGCGACATCGGCTTCATGGACACGGACGGCTGGCTGTACGTCGTCGACCGCAAGAAGGACATGATCAACGCGTCGGGCTTCAAGGTCTGGCCGCGGGAGGTCGAGGACGTCCTGTACACCCACCCGGCGGTGCGCGAGGCGGCGGTCGTCGGCATCCCCGACAGCTACCGCGGCGAGAGCGTCAAGGCGTACGTCAGCCTGCGGCCCGGGGCCGACGTGGAGCCCGCCGACATCGCGGCGTACTGTGCCGAGCGGCTGGCCGCCTACAAATACCCCCGGGAAGTAGAGATCCTGCCGGAACTGCCGAAGACGACCAGTGGGAAGATCCTCAGACGAGAACTGCGCTCACGGGCGTAGCACTCTCTTCTGACAGCACTCGAGGAAATGCGCGAAAGGCGGGTGGCGGCAATGGCCAGGACGACGGACGGGGACGGCACCCCCGTACCGCAAAGGCTGCTGGCCGCCGCCACCCGGCTGTTCGCGGAACGCGGCTACGACCGTACGTCGGTGCAGGAGATCGTCGAGGCGGCGGGCGTCACCAAGGGGGCGCTCTACCACTACTTCGGCTCCAAGGAGGACCTCCTCCAGGAGGTCTACTCACGCGTGCTGCGGGTCCAGCAGGAGCGTCTCGACGCGTTCGCGGACGCGGACGAGCCGGTGGAGACGCGGCTGCGCGGCGCTGCCGCGGACGTCGTCGTCACCACGATCGACAATCTGGACGACGCCTCGATCTTCTTCCGCTCCATGCACCATCTGAGCCCGGAGAAGCACAAGCAGGTGCGTGCCGAGCGCCGCCGCTACCACGAGCGGTTCCGCGCGCTGGTGGAGGAGGGGCAGCAGAGCGGGGTGTTCTCCTCGGCGACCCCCGCGGACCTGGTGGTGGACTACCACTTCGGCTCGGTGCACCATCTGTCGACCTGGTACCGCCCCGACGGCCCGATGTCCAAGCAGGAGGTCGCCGACCAGCTCGCCGATCTGCTGCTCAGGGCCCTGCGGCCGTAGGCACAACCGCTCCGCCGGACCAAGGGCGGTACGCGATCCATGCGTTCATGGATCGCGTACCGCCCTTGTGGCTGTGTCGTACGGTTCGCGCCGGCCTCCTGGCTCCGCCCGGACGGCATGCCCGAGTGCCGGGCGGGCCGGATCGTCCGGCCCGCCCGGCACCCGGGGACTGCTCTAGAGGTACTTCTTCAGCTCGCGCCGGGCCAGCGAGCGCTGGTGCACCTCGTCCGGGCCATCGGCCAGCTTCAGGGTGCGGGCGGCGGACCACAGCTCGGCGAGCGGGAAGTCCTGGCTGACGCCACCCGCGCCGTGCACCTGGACCGCGTGGTCGAGGATCTCCACCACCGCGCGCGGGGTGGCGATCTTGATGGCCTGGATCTCGGTGTGCGCGCCCCGGTTGCCCACCGTGTCCATCAGCCAGGCGGTCTTGAGAACGAGGAGCCGCAGCTGCTCGACGGTGACCCGGGCGTCGGCGATCCAGTTCTGCACCACGCCCTGCTCGGCGATCGCCTTGCCGAAGGCATGCCGGGACACGGCCCGCTTGCACATCAGCTCGATCGCGCGCTCGGCCATGCCGATCAGGCGCATGCAGTGATGGATACGGCCGGGGCCCAGCCGCGCCTGGGCGATGGCGAAGCCGCCGCCCTCCTCGCCGATCAGGTTCGACGCCGGCACCCGTACGTCGGTGAAGACGACCTCGGCGTGGCCGCCGTGGGAGTGGTCCTCGTAGCCGTACACCTGCATGGCGCGCCGCACCTCTACACCCGGGGTGTCGCGGGGCACGAGGATCATCGACTGCTGGCGGCGGGCGTCGCCTTCGGGGTCGGACTTGCCCATCACGATGAAGATCTGACACTTCGGGTTCATCGCGCCCGAGATGTACCACTTGCGGCCGTTGATGACATAGTCGTCGCCGTCCCGCTCGATCCGGGTCTCGATGTTCGAGGCGTCGGAGGAGGCGACCTCGGGCTCGGTCATGGCGAACGCCGAGCGGATCTCACCCGCAAGCAGTGGCTCCAGCCACTCCTTCTTCTGCTCGTCGGTGCCGAACTGCGCCAGCACCTCCATGTTTCCGGTGTCGGGGGCCGCGCAGTTGAGCGCCGTCGGGGCCAGGTGCGGGCTGCGGCCGGTGATCTCGGCCAGCGGCGCGTACTGCAGATTGGTCAGCCCCGCGCCGTGCTCGGCATCCGGCAGGAAGAGGTTCCACAGCCCCTGCTTGCGGGCCTCGGCCTTGAGCTCCTCGACGATCGCCGGGGTGTCCCACGGCGACGCCAGCTGCGCCCGCTGCTCGTGCTCGGTCGCCTCGGCCGGGTAGACGTGCTCGTCCATGAAAGCGAGCAGCTTGGCCCGGAGTTCTTCGGTACGGGCGTCGAATGCGAAGTCCATGTGGTACTCAGCCTTCCTGGAGGGTGGTGAGCCCGTGCTCGATGAAGACGGGGACGAGATCGCCGATCCGGTCGAAGCCGGCGCCGACGGTCTGGCCGAGGGTGTAGCGGTAGTGGATGCCTTCGAGGATCACGGCGAGCTTGAACCAGGCGAATGACGTGTACCAGGAGATGGCGGAGGTGTCCCTGCCGGAGCGCTCGGCGTACCGCTCGATCAGCTCGGCCGCCTGCGGGTGGCCGGGGGCGGTCGCGGTGGTGCTGATGGGGGAGCCGGGCAGGTGCAGTGGCCGGCTGTACATCGCCAGCAGACCGAGGTCGGTCAGCGGGTCGCCCAGCGTGGACATCTCCCAGTCGAGGACCGCCTTGATCTGGTCGTCCTCGCCGATCAGCACGTTGTCGAGGCGGTAGTCGCCATGGATCACGGTGGCCGTGGAGGACGCAGGCAGCTCGCGCCCGAGCGCGGCGTGCAGCTCGTCGATCCCGGGGAGCTCACGGTTGCGCGAGGCGTCCAGCTGCTTGCCCCAGCGGCGCAGCTGGCGGTCGAGGAAGCCCTCGGGCCGGCCGAAGTCGCCGAGGCCCACCGACTCGGGGTCCACGGCGTGCAGGTCGACGAGCGTGTCGACCAGCGAGAACACCGCGTCGCGGGTGCGCTCGGGACCGAGCGGGACGAGCTCGTCGGCCGCGCGGTACGGGGTGCCGTCCACGAACTCCATGACGTAGAACGGCGATCCGAGCACCGAGTCGTCCTCGCACAGCACCACCGGCGTGGGCACCGGAACCGCGGTGCCGTGCAGCGCGTTGATCACCCGGTGCTCGCGCTTCATGTCATGAGCGGTCGCCAGCACATGGCCGAGCGGCGGCCGGCGTACGACCCAGCGGCCCGTGCCGTCGGTGACGGTGTACGTGAGGTTGGAACGGCCGCCCTGGATCAGCCGGGCGCTGAGCGGTCCGCTCACCAGTCCCGGGCGCTCGCGGTCGAGATAACCGCGCAGCTGCTCGGGGTCGAGGCCTGGCGGCGGGGCTGAGCTCATAATGCGCACCTCCGAGGGTGGTCCTGGGGAACGCGTTCATGATGACCGACCAGTCGGTATGTCGTCCAGTGGCGCTCACCAACCGATGCGTGGATCACACACCCGGGGGCGTACGGCGGGCAGACGAAGGCGCCGGGCCGCCCCGTGGGGGCGGCCCGTGTGTTCACCGAATCCCCAGGTCAGGGGCATAGGAGTCAGGCGTGACAGGCCACCGGCACTCCGCCGTTCAACATCGTCATGTCCGCGAACACCATGGCCGGATCCAGCGGTGAACCTTCCGGTAGCCCGCCCAGCTCCGCGTAGGCCCGGTGGAGATTGGCGACCAGCCGCTCGCTCTCCCGCAGCGCGGCGAACTCCCCGAGGTCCGCGCCGACCGCCGTCTCCAGCGGGGTGCGCCCCCTTTTGTACCCCTTCTCCGCCAGCTCCAGCACGAAGCGCAGATAGCGCTCCGTCGCGTCGAACGCGGACGGATCGGTGATCGGGCCGTGTCCGGGCACCACCGTCGTCGCATCGAGCGAGCGCAGCAGGTCCAGCGCCCGCAGCGATCCGCCGAGCGAGCCCATCGGCACGAACGGCGTGCCGCCCTGGAAGATCAGGTCACCGGTGAAGACCACGCCCTGCCGCGGCAGATGCACCACCGTGTCACCCGGGGTGTGGGCGGCGCCGCCGGGATGGAGGAGCCGTACCTCGATCTGACCGACATGGACCGTCATCCGGTCGTGGTACGTCAGCGTCGGCGCGGCGATCCGGATGTCGCCGAAGTCGTTGTGCGGCCAGATCAGATGGAGCTGATGTCCGGCCGCCAGCTGCTCGCTGCGCGAGGACTCGTGGCCGATCACCAGGGCCTCGGGCGCGAACACCGCGTTGCCGTAGGTGTGATCGCCGTGATGGTGGGTGTTGACCAGGGTCGCGGGGAGCGGGGCGCCGGTCGCCAGCAGCGCGTCGCGCAGCGCCAGGGTTCGGCGCTCGGTTGCCGTGGTGTCGACGAGCAGGGTCGAGTGCCCGTCGCTGATGAATCCCGCGTTGTTCAGGCACCAGCCGCCGTCCGGCTGGACGTAGGCATGCACTCCGGGTGCGAGCTGGACGGTGTACGGATCCGTGGCAGGCAACGGGGCTCCCCCGGGTCGACGACGAACGGTCACCCAGAGCCTGCCAGTCGGCGTCGGCCCGGAGGAAGACAGGGGCGCGTCACGGTGCGGCCGGGTGGGCTCAGTGGTCGTCCCAGTGACCGTCGTGCTGCGCGTGCCGGTGCCCGTCGTGGACGTAGTCGACATGGTCGCCGTGGGCCACCGCGGGGTGCCCGCATCCTGAGCCGTGCTCATGGGCGTGCCCACTGTGCGAGATGTGCTCGCCCGGCTCACATTCGTCCCAGTGCCCCGAGTGCTCCCGGTGCATATGCCCGTCGTGTGCGTAGTCGACGTGATCAGCGTGCGGGACCCGGGTGTGTCCGCAGTCCGGGCCGTGGATGTGCTCGTGCGTGGGGTGCTCGTGGTGGAGGACCGGCATGGGTGCTCCCCTCATTGTCCTTTTTGTAGTGGTCCGGCATGTTCCAGGCTAGGCCCGGACAGGGCCTGGCCGTCCGCCCCGTTCCGGGCCGGGAGCGGAGACGGCTCTCACTGGTGGTCCGCTCGCGCAGGCCGGGACCCGGGGGTCATGTCACGATCGCGACGGCGAACGCGGCGAGCGCGAGGACGCACCCGACCGCGGCGACCGCCCCGCCCACCGTGAGCGCGGACGGCCGGGCGGCGTCCAGCGCCTTCACGCGGCGGTGGGCCACTGCCAGAAACCCCAGCCAGACCAGCAGGCTCAGCCCCGACGCCAGTACGGCCACATCCGTCACCGAGCCGCCGACGGCCTGCCTCGCCGCCAGTGCGGCCACCACGGTGCAGGTCAGCGTGGTCCTCCGCCAGGCCAGCCGGGTCCGCTCCGGCTGCAGCCCCGGGTCCCGCCCGGACTCGGCCGCCGTGCCGGGCCCCGTCACACGCGGCCCCATGCCACGACCACGACCATGGCGATCGACACCACGGCCACGACGGCCGCCAGCAGCACAGGGAAGCGCGACACCGGAAGGTCCTCGTCACGGCGCATCGCCCGCTCGCACTGCACCCAGTGGTTGACGGCGCGCACGGCGCACATCGCCCCGATCCCGATCAGTGCGAGCGCCAGGCCGGCGCGTACGCCCCAGCGCAGATCCGGCAGAAACTGGTCCACCGCGAACCCGCCGCCGATGAGCGCCAGTGCCGTACGGATCCAGGCCAGAAACGTGCGCTCATTGGCGAGCGAGAACCGGTAGTCCGGGGTCTCGCCCTCGTCCCGGATCCGCCGGGGCGCCAGCCACAGCCGCAGGCTCTGCACGAAATCGCTCACGCCGCGCACCCTACCTGCGGCGTTGTCGGTTGCCCGGGCCAGCGTGCGGGTCCCGAGGAGTGTCAGCCCGCCTCACGGAAAGCCTTGAGCCGTACGTACGCCTCCAGCCCGTCCGGCACCCACTCCCATGCGTCGAGCCGCCGCTCCAGCTCGTCCCCGGACAGGAAGCCGTGCCAGGCGACCTCCTCCGCCTGCGGGCTGACCGGCAGGTCGCAGCGCACCTCGTACACGGACGACCACCAGGTCTGCGCCGGATCGCCACCGCCCTCGTACAGGAATGTGAACAGCGGTACCGGGCGCGGCAGTCCGCGCACCCCGAGCTCCTCCTCCGCCTCCCGCAGCGCCGCCTCGTCGTAGCTCTCGCCCGCGCCGACGACCCCGCCCACGAACATGTCGTACAGCGAAGGGAAGACCAGCTTCGTCGGCGTGCGCCGGTGTACGAAGATCCGCCCCTCGGCATCCCTGGCCTGGACGAACACACACCGGTGGCGCAGCCCGCGCGCATACGCCTCGGCGCGCGGCGCGCGGCCGACGACACGGTCCCACTCGTCGACGATGTCGAGGATCTCCTCAGCCGGATTCATGGCGCCCATCCAAGCACCAGGGGTCGGCGCGCTCCGCTTGCGCGGGCGCGAGCGGTCCACCGGGCGTCCTGCCCACGGCGTCGGGACCCGGCGGAGTGTGACGGAAGTCTGACGTCCCGGCGATACTGCTGGCCTCCGGGGCCGGTCGGTGCTCGAATCGAAGGGTGACCACACCTCGCTCCGACATTCCTGACGCCGAGGGCCCGCCGGTCGGGCGCCGTATGGTGCTCGGCATGCTGGGCCTCGGCGCGGCCGGTGTCGCATCCGCGCCCTATCTGCAGCGCGGGCTCGAGTCGCTCCTCGGCGCTGCCTCCGACAAGGACCCGACCGGCCTGACCGGACTGCTGCCCAACGGCGGTGGCTTCCGCTACTACTCGGTCGCCGCGTCCGTACCGCACAGGAACGAGCGGAACTACCACCTCACCGTCGACGGGCTGGTCGAGCGGCCGGCGACGTACACACTGGACGCGCTGCGCGAGCTGCCGCAGACCCGTGTCGTACGGGACGTCCAGTGCGTCACCGGCTGGCGTGTGCCCGACACGCCGTTCGAGGGCGTGAAACTGTCGGTCCTGCTGGATGCCGCCGGAGTGCGGTCCCAGGCGCGGGCCATCCGGTTCAGCTGCTTCGACGGCACCTACAGCGAGAGTCTCACCCTCGACCAGGCCCGCCGCTCCGACGTCCTGGTCTGCCTGCGGATGCAGGACAAGCCGCTCAACCACGCGCACGGCGGTCCGGTACGGCTCTATGTCGCGCCCATGTACTTCTACAAGTCGGCGAAATGGCTGTCCGGAATCTCCCTCACCTCGAAGGTGGACCCCGGGTACTGGGAGGAGCGAGGCTATGACGTCGACGCCTGGGTCGGCCGGTCGAACGGCCGCGACGACGCACCCACCGTCTGAACGCCCGGCCCGCGTACGCAGGTTCAGCCGCGCCGAGCGCTGGGTGCACCGCGCCACGGCCCTGCTGATGCTGATGTGCGTGGCGACGGCGGCGGCACTGTACGTACCCCAGATCGCCGAACTCGTCGGCCGCCGTCATCTCGTGGTCACCGTGCACGAGTGGTCGGGGATCCTGATCCCGGTGCCGTTCCTGCTCGGCCTCGCCTCGCGCGCCTTCCGCAAGGACCTGCGCCGCCTCAACCGGTTCGGACCGCACGACCGCACCTGGCTGCGGGCGGTGCGGCGGCGCGACAGGTCGCCCGGGGCGCGCCCGGCGGGGAAGTTCAACGCCGGGCAGAAGCTCTACGCGGCCTGGATCGCCGGCGCCGTGCTCGTGATGATCGGCACCGGGCTGCTGATGTGGTTCACGCACCTCGCCCCGCTGGTGTGGCGTACAAGTGCGACCTTCGTGCACGACTGGCTGGCGCTGACCATCGGGATCGTGCTGTTCGGGCACATCGCCATGGCGCTCGCCGACCCGGAGGCACGCCGTGGCATGCGCACCGGGTCGGTCGAGCGCCCCTGGGCCCGGTCGGAGCACTCGCTGTGGGACCCCGACGACTGACCACTGCCCCGGACCGCCCCTTACAGCACCAGGGACAGCAGCAGGACGAAGACGATGCCGACCACCGAGATGATGGTCTCCATCACCGACCAGGTCTTGACCGTCTGGCCGACGCTCATCCCGAAGTACTCCTTCACCAGCCAGAACCCTGCGTCGTTGACATGGCTGAAGAAGAGCGAACCCGCTCCGATCGCCAGCACCAGCAGTGCGGACTCGGCCGTCCCCATGCCGGCGGCGAGCGGCGCGACCAGGCCGGCCGCGGAGATCGTCGCGACCGTGGCCGAGCCGGTCGCCAGCCGGATGGCCACCGCGATCAGCCAGGCCAGCAGCAGCGTCGGGATCGCCCAGTTCTTGGAGAAGTCCATGATCATCTGGCCGACACCGATGTCGATCAGCGTGGTCTTGAAGCCGCCGCCCGCGCCGACGATCAGCAGCACGCCCGCGATCGGGGCGAGGGACTTCTCGACCGTCGAGGAGATACGCCCCTTGGTGAACCCGGCGGCACGGCCGAGGGTGAACATGCCGACGATCACAGCCGCGAGCAGTGCGATCAGCGGCGAACCGATCACGTTGGTGACCCGCTGGACGTGGTTCTCCGGGTTGTCGACGCTGATCTCGACGAGCGCCTTGACCATCATCAGGACGACGGGCAGCAGCACGGTGAAGACGGTGGCGGCAAAGCTCGGGCGCTTCTTGAGGTCCTCGGTGGCGCGCTGGGGAATCATGTCGTCGGGCGCCTGGATGTCCACCCAGCGGGCCGCGTACTTGGAGAACAGCGGACCGGCGATGATCACCGTCGGTATCGCGACGACCAGGCCGAGGGCCAGTGTGACCCCCAGGTCGGCGCCGATGGCGTCGATCGCGACCAGCGGGCCGGGGTGGGGCGGAATGAGGCCGTGCATCACGGACAGTCCGGCAAGAGCGGGGATACCGATCCGCATCAGCGAGTAGTTGCCGCGCTTGGCGACCATCAGCACGACAGGGATCAGCAGGACGATGCCGACCTCGAAGAACAGCGGCAGACCGATGATCGAGGCGATCAGCACCATGGCCCACGGCATGGACCGCCCGCTCGCCCTGTCGAGGATCGTGTCGACGATCTGGTCCGCGCCGCCCGAGTCGGCGAGCAGCTTGCCGAGTATCGCGCCGAGCGCGATCAGTACACCCACACCCGCGACGGTGGTGCCGAGGCCCGTGCTGAAGGACACGATGGTCTTGTCGAGCGGGGCTCCGGCGAACGCTCCGAGGGCGAGCGACCCGATGGTCAGCGCCAGGAACGCGTGCAGCCTGAACTTGGTGATGAGCAGGACGATGACAGCGATGCCCGCGAGGACGGCGATGCCCAGCTGCGCGTTGCCCGCCGAAGTGATCGGTTCGGCGGCGTCCGCTGCCAGCATCTCGACGCTGAGACTGGTCACGGTGATTCCTTGGATTGGGGGGACGGGTCGGGTGTGGGGGTTGAGGGCCGGCCCGGGGGTCAGAGCCGGTCGAGCCGGCGCAGCGCGGCGACGGCCCGTTCGGTGATCTCGTCGGGGGTGCCGGTCACATCGACGGCCACTCCTGCCTCGTCGTCCGCCAGCGGTTCGAGCGTGGCGAACTGCGAGTCCAGCAGTGCGGGGGGCATGAAGTGCCCCTTGCGCTCCGACATCCGCCGCTCGATGAGCGCGCGGTCGCCGGTGAGGTGGAGGAAGACGGCGCCGGGTGCGGCTGCCCGCAGCCGGTCGCGGTAGACCCGTTTGAGCGCGGAGCTGGAGACCACTCCGCCCAGCCCGGCCCGCCCCTGCGCCCACTGGCCGATGGCGTCCAGCCATGGCCACCGGTCCGCGTCGTCCAGTGGGGTGCCGGCCGCCATCTTGGCGATGTTCGCCGCGGGGTGGAAGGCGTCGCCCTCGGCGTAGGGAACGCCCAGTGCGGCGGCGAGCAGGGGGCCGATCGTGGTCTTGCCCGTGCCTGCGACGCCCATCACCACAATGACGTGGGGGGTGCTCATTGGTGCCTCGCTGTCTTCGTCGACATCGGTCCGTCGCGCCACTGAAGCCCATTAGGTATGACGTATTCAAGTCCCTGAGATGTAAACGTCATACTTTTAGTTTTCGATCCGTGCCCCGTACGCTGTGCTCATGACCACAGAGGGCCAGGGGCTCCACGCGCGCGTGCTCGACACCCTCGGCCTTGCGATCACCGCGGGCGAATACCCGCAGGGCAGCGTGGTGCGCACCGACGAGGTGGCGCAGCGCTTCGACGTCTCGCGCACCGTCGTACGCGAGGTGGTGCGGGTTCTGGAGTCGATGCACCTGGTGGAGTCCCGTCGCCGGGTCGGCGTGATCGTGCGCGCCACCGAGGAGTGGAACGTCTACGACCCGCGCGTCATCCGCTGGCGCCTCGCCGGCGCCGACCGCCCTCGCCAACTGCGCTCCCTGACCGTGCTCCGCTCTGCGATCGAGCCGGTCGCCGCCGGGCTCGCCGCCCGCAACGCCACCCCGCAGCAGTGCGCCGAGCTGACCGCGTGCGCCCTCGGCATGGTCGCCACCTCCCGCGGGCATCAGCTGGAGGGCTATCTCGAGCACGACATCGCCTTCCACCGCATCGTGCTGAACGCCTCCGGCAACGAGATGTTCGCGCGGCTCGGCGATGTGGTCGCCGAGGTCCTCTCGGGCCGCACTCACCACCATGTGATGTTCGACGACCCCGATCCGGCGGCGGTCACCCTCCATGTCCAGGTCGCCGAAGCCGTTCGCGAAGGCGACGCCGACCGGGCCGAGAGCCTGACCCGGCAGATCGCCGTCGGGGCCCTCCAGGAGCTGGACGTGCTCGCGCCCTGAGTCCGGCGTGCTACCTGAGCCGCGCCTCCCCTCCCTTGGCTGTATGGAAAACCTTTCTTCATCTTGGCGAAACCTCTGAAATACCTCAGATATGTATCTGAGTGAGGTAGGCCACTGCCAGAATCCCAGGGTTGCCCTGACTATGAACCCTCGGGCCTTTCTGCGCCCCGAGGCCATGCCGTGGTGACCACCTTCCTCACCACCGGAAGGCCGCCGGCATCACGGCCGGGTACCGCACACCCCCTCACGAAGGCGAACAACACCTCATGAGTGACCGCACCATGGCCGCGGCCGACACGCCTGTCGCCGCCGCGACGGGCGCCCCCCACGTAGACGCCGGTGACGCCGGGTACCGCAAGGACCTCAAGTCACGTCACATCAACATGATCGCCATCGGCGGCGCCATCGGTACGGGACTCTTCCTCGGCGCCGGTGGCCGTATGGCCAACGCCGGCCCTTCCCTCTTCATCGCCTACGCGGTCTGCGGCGTCTTCGCGTTCTTCGTCGTGCGCGCGCTCGGCGAGCTCGTCCTCTACCGGCCCTCCTCCGGCGCCTTCGTCTCCTACGCCCGTGAGTTCATGGGCGAGAAGGGCGCCTACACGGCCGGCTGGCTGTACTTCCTGAACTGGTCGACGACTGCCATCGCGGACATCACCGCGGCCGCGACGTACGCGCATTTCTGGGCCATGTTCAGCGACATCCCGCAGTGGGTGCTCGCCCTCATCGCGCTCGCCGTGGTCCTCACCGCCAACCTCATCTCGGTGAAGTACTTCGGTGAGATGGAGTTCTGGTTCGCGATCATCAAGGTCGCCGCGCTGGTCGTGTTCATGCTCATCGGCATCTTCCTCGTCGTCACCCAGCACGAGGTCGGCGGCCACACCCCGGGCCTGGCCACCATCGGCGACAACGGCGGCATCTTCCCGACCGGTGTCATGCCGATGCTTCTGCTGATCCAGGGTGTGGTCTTCGCCTACGCCTCCGTCGAGCTGTGCGGTGTCGCCGCTGGTGAGACCGAGAACCCCGAGAAGATCATGCCGAAGGCGATCAACTCGATCATGTGGCGCGTGGGCATCTTCTACGTCGGCTCGGTCGTGCTGCTCGCGCTGCTCCTGCCGTACACCGCGTACTCCGGCGACCAGAGCCCCTTCGTCACCGTCTTCGACAAGCTCGGCATCCCCGGCGCGGCCGGCGTGATGAACCTCGTGGTGCTCACCGCCGCCCTGTCCAGCCTGAACTCCGGCCTGTACTCGACCGGCCGCATCCTGCGCTCCATGTCGATGTCCGGCTCCGCGCCCCGGTTCACCGGCGTGATGAACAAGGGCGGCGTGCCCTACGGCGGCATCCTGCTCACCGCGGCCTTCGGTATCGTCGGTGTCGTCCTGAACAAGGTCATGCCGGGCGACGCCTTCGAGCTGGTGCTGAACTTCGCCTCCATCGGCATCATCGGCACCTGGTCGATGATCATGCTGTGTTCGCTCCTCTTCTGGCACCGCTCGAAGGACGGCCGGGTCACCCGTCCCGGCTACCAGCTGCCCTGGGCTCCGTACACCCAGATCATCACGATGGTCTTCCTCGCCTCCGTCCTCGTTCTGATGTGGATGGACGGCGGCATCAGCCGCACCACCGTGAACTGCCTGCCGCTGATCGCGGCCGCGCTGGTCGGCGGCTGGTACCTGGTCCGCAAGCGGGTCGGGAAGATGGCCTCCGAGAACCGGAACGCCTGAGCCCTGACGCGGTAGGCCGAAGCTCCGCAGTACGCACAGGACCCCCGGGACATCCCGGGGGCCCTGTGCGTACGGTGAACGGCGCACAGTTCACGGCGGCCACTCGGTCAGCCGCAGCCGACTCTCGAAACGGCGCGGTTCACCGGACACCGGATCGGTGAACTCCAGTGCCCGTGCCACGAGTTGCAGCGGCTGCCCGTAGTCCTCGGGACCCGCGTCGAGCACCACCGGATAGATCGGGTCGTGCAGGATCGGCAGTCCCAGCGCGTTCATGTGGACCCGCAGCTGATGGGTGCGGCCGGTGGCCGGCAGCAGGCGGTACTTCCCGAGCCCGCCGCGTACCTCCAGCAGCTCGATCCGGCTCTCGCTGTTCGGCTCCCCCGGCTGCTGCCGGGCGGCGAGCACCCCGCGCTCCTTCACGATCCGGCTCCGTACGGTGACGGGCAGCGCGACCTCCGGGTCGTACGGCGCGACCGCCTCGTACTCCTTGCGCACCCGCCGGTCCCGGAACATCGTCTGGTAGGCGCCCCGGTCTCCGGGCCGTACGACGAAGAGCACCAGACCCGCCGTGAGGCGGTCGAGGCGGTGCGCCGGCTGAAGCAGGGGCAGGTCGAGATCGCGGCGCAGCCGGGCCACAGCCGTCTCGGTGATATGGCTGCCGCGCGGCACAGTGGCCAGGAAGTGCGGCTTGTCGGCGATCACGACCCGCTCGTCGCGGTGGACGATCCCCACCTCGAAGGGGACCCGCTCCTCGGCGGCGAACTCCCGGTGGAAGTACAGATACCGCCCGGCCCGGTACGGCTCGTCCGCGGTGACCGGGCCGTCCACCGAGACGATGCGGCCCTCGCGGAGCATGGCGTCGACCTGTTCGGCCCCGATGGCGTTCGCGTACCGCTCGACGAGATGGTCCCGCACGGTCCCCCAGAGTCCGTCCGGGTCGGCGGGCAGCCGCAGCCGCACGGGGTCGATGCCGTCACGCTGGGGGAGCGGCGACGGCGGAGCCTTGAGTCTGCGTCTCACCGACGAGACTGTATGCGCACGGCACCAGGGGAACCGGAGGAACCCCGGCCGCCCGTTGCCGGAGGGAGCCCTCGCGGCGACAAAAAATCCCCACGGCCGAAACCGTGGGGATCTTGGTGGTGTCCGAGGGGGGACTTGAACCCCCACGCCCGATAAAGGGCACTAGCACCTCAAGCTAGCGCGTCTGCCATTCCGCCACCCGGACAAGGTGTCTGTCTCGCGGCTCTGGGCCGTTCCGACGTGGAAAACCATAGCAAACAATCGGGTGTGCCCGATCACGGCCCTGGTCGTGTGACAGCGGCATGACGGCGGGCCCTCGCCCTTGGGGGACGAGGCACGATGGCGGGAGGATGAGGACGAACCACCAGCAGCGACAGTGGGAGGAAACAGCGTGAGCGAGTCGAGCACGACCCGGGCCGTCTCGGGTGAGGACGAGGTCGTCGACCTCTGTCGTGAGCTGATCCGGATCGACACCAGCAACTACGGGGACCACTCCGGCCCGGGGGAGCGGGCCGCGGCCGAGTACGTCGCCGAGAAGCTCGCCGAGGTCGGCCTCGAGCCGCAGATCTTCGAGTCGCACAAGGGCCGGGCCTCCACGGTGGCCCGGATCGAGGGTGAGGACCCCTCCCGGCCCGCGCTGCTCATCCACGGCCACACCGACGTGGTGCCGGCCAACGCCGACGACTGGACGCACCACCCCTTCTCCGGCGAGATCGCGGACGGCTGCGTCTGGGGCCGCGGCGCGGTCGACATGAAGGACATGGACGCGATGACCCTCGCGGTCGTACGGGACCGGATGCGCAGCGGCCGCAAGCCGCCGCGCGACATCGTGCTGGCCTTCCTCGCCGACGAGGAGGCCGGCGGCACCTACGGGGCGCGCTATCTGGTCGACAACCACCCGGACCTCTTCGAGGGTGTCACCGAGGCGATCGGCGAGGTCGGCGGGTTCTCCTTCACGGTCAACGAGAACCTGCGGCTCTATCTCATCGAGACGGCGCAGAAGGGCATGCACTGGATGCGCCTGACCGTGGAGGGCACGGCGGGGCACGGCTCGATGACCAACAACGACAACGCCATCACCGACCTGTGCGAGGCCGTCGGCCGTCTCGGCCGCCATCGGTGGCCGGTCAGAGTCACCAAGACCGTCCGCTCCTTCCTCGACGAGCTCTCCGACGCGCTCGGCACCCCGCTCGACCCGGAGGACATGGACGCGACCCTCGCCAAGCTCGGCGGCATCGCCAAGATGATCGGCGCGACGCTGCGCAATTCGGCGGCCCCCACCATGCTCGGTGCGGGCTACAAGGTGAATGTGATTCCCGGACAGGCGACCGCCCATGTCGACGGCCGTTTCCTGCCGGGGTACGAGGAGGAGTTCCTGGCCGACCTCGACCGGCTGCTCGGCCCGCGGGTCAAGCGCGAGGACGTGCACGGCGACAAGGCGCTGGAGACCAGCTTCGACGGTGCGCTCGTCGACGCGATGCAGATCGCGCTCAAGGCCGAGGACCCGATCGCCAGGGCGGTTCCGTACATGCTCTCCGGCGGCACGGACGCCAAGTCGTTCGACGACCTCGGCATCCGCTGCTTCGGCTTCGCTCCGCTCAAACTGCCGCCGGAGCTGGATTTCGCGGGAATGTTCCATGGGGTGGACGAGAGGGTTCCGGTGGACGGTCTCACGTTCGGTGTACGAGTGCTTGACCGTTTCCTCGACCGGTGCTGAACCGGATCGGGTGAGGTCTGCTCATTCGAAACTCCAATAATCGTCAGTACGTGCGCACTTGACTGAAAAGAGTGAAAGGGGGATCAGGCTCGTAGCCCCGCTTCCTCCTCCTCGTTACAGGTGGTGCGGTCCGCGGCTGGGACCGCATTGCCAACAAGGAGGAACAATGATCAAGAAGGTCGTCGCTGCTGCGGCTGCCACTGGTGGTCTGGTGCTCGCTGGTGCGGGTGTGGCCATGGCCGACGCCGGCGCCCAGGGTGCCGCCGTGGGCTCCCCCGGCGTGCTCTCCGGCAATGTCATCCAGGCCCCGGTCCACGTGCCGGTGAACCTGTGCGGCAACACGGCGAGCGTCGTCGGCCTGCTGAACCCCACCTTCGGTAACGCCTGCGGCAACGCGTGACGTTGTGGCTCGGCCCATAAGGGCTTGGGTTTGAACCCGGGCGGTCCCGGAGTGCGCGCCCCGCACTCCGGGGCCGTCGGGCATTCCGACCCCGGGCATGACGTCCGGGAATTTCTGAAGCGGGAAGGCAGAGAATCACCAATGCGACAGTTCACGCGCAAGGGTCTGATCACCATGGCGGCCGCGGGCGGCGTACTCGCCATCGGCAGCAGCTATGCCCAGGCGGATGCCGGGGCATACGGAGCAGCATCGAATTCGCCGGGTGTGGCGTCCGGGAACGTGGTCCAGCTTCCGGTTCACGCTCCCGTCAACGCCTGCGGGAACACGGTCAATGTCATCGGGTTGCTCAACCCGGCGGCCGGCAACGCCTGCGGCAACGGCTCCGGATCGGACGGCGCAGCGAACGGCGGCGGCTCCTCCGCCGACGCGCAGACCAGCAACTCTCCCGGCATCGCCTCGGGCAACGTCATCCAGGCGCCGGTCGACGTCCCCGTGAACGCCTGCGGGAACACCGTCACCATCGGCGGCCTCGGCAACGCGGTCACGGGCAACGCCTGCGGCAACGGTGCCGACACGACGCCCGAGACCCCGGAGGAGCCGGGTAACCCGGAGGAGCCGGGCAGCCCCGAGGAGCCGGGCAACCCGGAGGAGCCCGGTAACCCGGAGGAGCCGGGCAACCCGGAGGAGCCGGGCAACCCGGAGGAGCCCGGTAACCCCGAGGAGCCGGGCAACCCCGAGGAGCCGGGCAACCCCGAGGAGCCCAGCAACCCCGAGGAGCCCGGGACCCCGCCCGGCGTACCGACCACGCCCGTGACGCCGGTCACCCCGGATGTGCCGAACGTCCCGGGTACGCAGAACACCCCGCCCAAGGCCGTCGACCAGCTCGCCGAGACCGGTGCCGGTCCGCTCGGCATGCTGGCCCCGGCAGGTGCCGGTCTGCTGCTGGCGGGAGCGGTGATGTACCGCCGCGCCCGCGCCTCCGCGTAACCGAACGGTCACCGCGGTATCGAGCCGCGTGAAGCGGTGCGGAGCGGTACAAAGGTGCATGAGACGGAGCGGGTCCCGCAGTCGCGGGGCCCGCTCCGTCCTGTCCACTCGGTCACCAGGTGGCGCGTACCTGGCGGATGATGCGCCGGCGCAGCCGCACCCTGCGGCTGCCGTCCCGGTGCAGGCTCAGTCGGTCCAACTCCCAGTGCCCGTACTCGGCATGGTCGGTCAGCAGACGAACCGCTTCCTGGCGGGAGACCCCGCGCGGCACATACACGTCGACAAATTCGTATTCCGGCATCGCATCTATTGTGCGGGCACAGCCCTGCTACGGATAGCGTCTGCTCTATGTCTGATGCTGCGCAGCCCACGGCTGCCGAGGTACGTGCCGCCGCCGAGGCGGTCAAAGCCGCACTGGACCGCCACCTCGAGGCGGTCGAGAACCGCACGGGAGAGGACGACCCGGCCGTCTACGACGCCTTCAACATCCTCGCCGCCGCGGCGGAGGCGTACGACGAGCGGCTCTACGACCGCTACGACGAGGTCACACCCTTCGAGATCCCCGGCGCGGACGACTCGCTGCCGCCGTACGCGGGACCCGAGGAGCCGAACGCGCTCAGTGTGCTGATCCGTCGGGACTACGCGGTGGTGGAGCCGCAACGGCTGCTCGCGCAGGCGCAGCGCATCGCCGACCTGGACCCCGACGACGACCGCCCGGCGAACGCCCCGGTCGTCGGCGGCAGCGTACACGCCGCCCTCGGCGTGCTCTTCGGGGAGTACGAACCGGACGAAATCGCTTCGCGGCACAAGGAGTTCGGGCTCGAGGAGGGCGACTCCACACTGTGGGTGTCGGCCGCGGACGAGCTGCCCGAGCCGGGCGAGTGGCTGAGTACTCCCTTCGACCAGGCGGACCCCGAGCGGGTCGTCTGCCGCTTCGATGTCAGCTCGGTCTTCGACGAGGAGGACCTGCGCGAGGACCTGGGCGATCTCGGCGAAGCGGAGTCCTGACCGGCCCGCCCCACGTCGCCTGCGTCCCGGACGGTTCCGTACGACTCGGGCCCCGATGCTGCCCCACCTGTCGGCCCCGGGCCAGGAACGACTCTCGCAGTCGTCCCCGGCCCGGGGGTCTTTGGCCGCGCTCAGTCCTGCGGCGCCAGCAGCCCCTCCAGCAGGGCCCGCAGCCGGGTGGTGCGCGCCGGATCCGCGACCTCGGCCACCGCGTGCGCAAGCGCCTGGTCCACGCCGTGCACCACGGACAGATGCCGCTCGCCGCGCCCGAAGGCGGTGTACACCCAGGCTCGGCTCAGTTGCTGGACCGCGTCCATGGGCAGGACCACGACCACCGCGGGCCACCGCATCGCCGCCGCCTGGTGCGCCGTCAGCGCCCAGCCGTGCCGCAGGGCGGATTCGACCCGCCCCCTCGGCACGACGACGGGCGAGCCCTCGCAGTCGAGGTGCAGACCGTCCGCGTCCGCCGAGACGACCGTGCCTGTCAGCGTCCGGCCCGGGGCCTGGACGTAGGCCACGCGGTCGCCCGCGTCGAAGCCGCCGAAGCGGCCGGGGCCCGGGTTCAGGCGCTGCTTGAGCGCCGCGTTCAGTGCGCGCGTGCCGGCCGGGCCGCCGTGCCCGACCGTGATCACCTGGGTCTGCTCCGCCGGTACCCCGATGGCCCGCGGCACCGAGTCCGCGACCAGCTGCACCGTACGGTGCACCGCCTCGCCCGCGTCCCGCACCGGGACGATCACGACTTCCTTGCCGGGAGCCTCGACCTGGCTCAGCTCACCGATGCCGATGCCCGAGACCAGTTCGCCGATCGGGCCCGCATCGGGTGTGCGGGACGCGATCTGCGGGCACACCCGGGCGGCCAGAACATCCGCGAACACCCGACCCGCTCCGGGCGGCCCCAGCACGCCGGGATCGCCGCTGAGCACCAGGCGACTGCCGTCCGGCATCGACTCCACCAGCATCGCCGCGCTCTCCACGTCCAGCTGCGGTGCGTCGAGCACGACCAGCAGATCGAGGTCGAATGAGCCGTCCGCGTCCCGGCCGGGACCGGCCGCGCCGCTCAGCAGCGCGGACACGCTGACCGCGTCCGCGGCGGAGCCCAGCCTGCGGCGGCTGTTGTCGCCGTGGACGGCCACGACCCCGCGCAGCCCCAGTCCGCGGGCGCTCTCGGCGAGCGCGACCGTCTCCGCCCGGGCCGCCTCGCCGCCCGTGTGCACCACAAGACCGTGCGCGCCCGCGGCCCGGACCAGCTCGGGCCCCTGCCAGGCGTCTTTCGGTCCGGTCCTGATCAGCCGGGCCAACCCGTCCGCGAGGCTCTCCTCGGCCATCGCGTACCGGTCGAGCCCCAGCAGGACCGGCACCGGGGCGGCCTCCTGCCCGGCAGTCTCCTCCTCGGTGTCCCGCTGTTCGACGCTCCCGGTCTCGTCCAGGCCGTCCTGGAACACGAGGACCGCGCCGTCGGCCACGGCACACCGCACGGCGTCCTCAGGGCTGGGCACCGAGAGCTCGGCGAGCGCCGAACGCAGCTGTGACGCCTCCAGGGCGGTGTGCCCCCGCAGCGCCGCACGCTCGAGCAGCCAGGTCACGAGCGCCGAGGCGCGCCGTTCGTCGCCGGGGCCGCACTCCGCGCCGAGCAGGGCCCGTGCGAAGCCGTCCGCCTGCTCGGGCCGGACCCCGGGCACGGCCAACAGCTGCCACGGGTCCGCCGCCAGCACGTCCGCCGCCGACTCCCCGAGCACCTGCGCGACCTGCGCCGCGAGTGCCTCGGGCGCACCGCCGGCGGCCAGTACCGCCCGTACTGCCGTCACCGTCTCGGGGGCGGCGGGCGTGGGCTCGGGCGACGGCTCGGGGACGCTGCTGCGGACGGGCGCGGCCGCGGCCGGAGCGGGCCTGCGGGGTGCGGGCGCATCCGCGGTGGGGGTCCCCCCGGCGGAGCGAGCAGGAGAGTCGAAGTAAGTGGATCCGGGCTTCTCACCGCTCTCCACGGCGCGTACTGCCGCGAGCAGATCGGCGGCCGTGCCGCGCAGCTTGCCGCCGCTTTCGATGGGCTCGTCCCGCTCGGCCTTGCGCTGCTCGATCCGGGCCCGCACCTCCCGCTGCGCGGCGAGCTCGGCCTCCGTCTCACTCACCCCACCGCCGCCGCCCGCGTCATCGGCGCGTTCGACACCTTCGGTGCCCGTGGCGTCCCCGGCCTCCTGCGCGCCGGCGTCCCCGGCCTCCTCCGGGTCGGCGTTCCCGGCCTCCTCCGCGCCGGCGGCCACCGCCTCCTGCGGGTCGGCGGCGGGGTCCCGGGCCTCGGTGTCCTCGGCCGCGGATCCGGGGGACGTCCCCCGGGAAGGCACAGTCACAACGTGCTCCAGTCCTGATCGGGATAGCGGTGCACGGGCGCCGACACATCGTCGAGCGCCTGGCAGATCTCGTCAGGAAGACTAAGGGCCTCCACCGACAACGCCTCGGTGAGCTGCTGCGCGTTGCGCGCCCCGACGATCGGGGCAGTGACGCCCGGCCGGTCCCTGACCCACGCCAGCGCCACTTCCAGCGGTGTCGCGGCCAGCCCGGCCGCGGCCGTCGTGACCGCGTCGACGATGCTGCTCGCCGCATCGTCGAGATACGGCTCCACGAACGGCGCCATGTGCTCCGACGCGCCCCGCGAGTCGACGGGCGTCGCGGTGCGGTACTTCCCCGTGAGCACCCCGCGGCCGAGAGGTGACGACGGAAGCAGGCCCACCCCCAGGTCCAGCGCGGCCGGCAGCACTTCACGCTCCACCCCGCGCTGGAGCAGCGAGTACTCCATCTGGGTGCTGGCCAGCCGGGTATGCGCACCGGGCGCGGCCAACTGCCAGGTCGCGGCCTTCGCCAGCTGCCAGCCGCAGAAGTTCGACACCCCGGCGTACCGTGCGCGCCCGCTGGTGACCGCAATGTCGAGGGCCTGCAGCGTTTCGTCCAGCGGAGTTCCGGGATCGAAAGCATGCACCTGCCACAGGTCGACATGGTCCGTCCCGAGCCGTTGCAGCGAGGCGTCCAGTGCGGCCAGCAGATGCCCGCGCGAGCCGTCGAAGCGCCGGTCCGGGTCGGGCACGCTGCCCGCCTTGGTGGCGATGACGAGATCGCGCCGGGGCACCAACCGCTCGACCAGCCGGCCCAGCAGATACTCGGCGTCCCCGCCGCCGTAGACATCGGCGGTGTCGACCAGCGTCCCGCCGGCCTCCCAGAACACCTTGAGCAGATCGGCGGCGTCGTGTTCATCGGTGTCCCGGCCCCAGGTCAGGGTGCCGAGTCCGATCCGGGACACGCGCAGGCCGGTGCGGCCGAGATGCCTCTGTTCCATGGGGGCTGAGATTACTGGCCACAGGCGCACCCCGGATGAGCCTGTGGACAACCTCCCCCTGCCGGATCCCGCTCACCCGCGCTAGAGTCCCCGCACAGGGACGTTACTGATCAGTAAGAGGGAGCGGTTATGCGGCTCGGCATCAACCTCGGCTACTGGGGCGCGGGGATGGACGGCGACAATCTCGCGGTCGCGCAAGAGGCCGACAGGCTCGGCTACGACGTCTGCTGGGCCGCAGAGGCTTACGGCTCCGATGCTCCCACGGTGCTCACGTGGGTCGCCGCCCAGACCGAGCGCATCGACGTCGGCTCCGCGATCATGCAGATCCCGGCGCGCCAGCCGGCGATGACCGCCATGACGGCCGCCACCCTGGACTCACTCTCCGGCGGCCGCTTCCGTCTGGGCCTCGGTGTCTCGGGCCCGCAGGTCTCCGAGGGCTGGTACGGCGTCAAGTTCGACAAGCCGCTCGCCCGCACCCGTGAGTACGTCGAGATCGTGCGCAAGGCGATGACCCGCGAGCGCCTCTCGTACGACGGTGAGCACTGGACCCTCCCGCTGCCCGGCGGCCCCGGCAAGCCGATCAAGCTGACCGTGCACCCCGAGCGCGAGCACATCCCGCTGTACATCGCGGCCATCGGCCCCAAGAACCTCCAGCAGACCGGCGAGATCGCCGACGGCGCCCTGCTGATCTTCCCCTCGGCCGACCACCTCGAGGAGACCGCGATCACGCACATCCGCGCGGGCCGCGAGAAGGCCGGCAAGACCATGGACGGCTTCGACGTCTGCCCGACGCTCCCGCTCGCGGTCGGCGACGACGTGACCGGCCTGGCCGACATGTTCCGTCCGTACACCGCCCTGTACGTCGGTGGCATGGGCAGCCGGAAGCAGAACTTCTACAACCAGCTCGCGCAGCGCATGGGTTACGAGAAGGAAGCCGCCGAGATCCAGGACAAGTACCTGTCCGGCGACAAGGCGGGGGCGGCCGCGGCGGTCCCGCACCAGTTGATCGACCAGACGGCGCTGCTCGGCCCGGTGGAGCGCATCGCCGAGCGGATGCAGGCCTATGCGGCGGCCGGTGTCACCACCCTGACCCTCGCCCCGGCCGGTTTCACGCTCGACGAGCGGCTCGCCGCGCTGCGCGCCGGCACCGAGGCCATGGAGCGCGCGGGGCTCGCATAGCGCCCGGCCGAAGGCCGAACCGCTTGTCCGTCGACGGGCGCTGCCGGAGGCTGTCCGGCCGGCGGCCTGCGCGGGTGGCCGGAGCCGGTGTGAGCCCCCCGGGGCCGAGCCCGTGCGGGGAAGCCGTCAAGGAGAGTCTGCGGCCGTGGTGGGGGCTCGGGGGTCTTCCCCGCCACGGCCGTTACGCCCTACAACGCGCGACGGTCCCTTCCGGTTACTCCCCTCGTGTCACGGCCTTCCTTCGCCCGTTCGGCCCAGTGGTCCGACCCACCTGTTGCCCCGTGCGGCGTCTCGCATTTGACTCGTTCTTTGCGGACGCCTTCATGGAGGTGCAGTGATGCTCTCGGCCCGAAGCCTGTTCCAGGAGATCATCGACAACGACGACTCCTTCCAGTTGTTCTGCTCCATCGCCGCCAGCGGCGAGACCCAGGGCGGTTGGGAGAACGGTCGGATCGCCGCCCTTGTGCCCGAGAGCATGCGCGGGCTCGCACCCAAGATCAGCAGGCACGGCGCCGACGAGGACAAGCACGGCCGGATCTTCGACGCACTGCTCAAGCGGCGCCACCTGGAGCCGGTGCCCGTCCCGCCCGAGACGGACTACACGTTGCTGCTGGAGCGGCACGGCATCGGGCTCGCCCATGAGAAGCTGCGCCGCGACGAGCAGTTGAGCGTCGAGGACATCGTCGTCTACCTCTCGCACAGCCGGGTCACCGAGCAGCGGGCAGCCGATCAGATGGACATGCTGGTCAAGCACTTCGGTGACCACCCCGAGCTGGGCCGTGCCATCCGGATGATCTGTGACGACGAGGACAACCACCTGGCCTACTGCCACGAGGAGTTGCTCCGTCTCGCTGCCGCCGGACACGGCCGTACGATCCACCGTGTGCTGCGGGAGAGCGCGCTCACCGAGATCAAGGTCTACCGCGATGTGAGCCTGGCCGTGATGGGCCACATGGGCCGGCTGTTGCAGTGGCCCAAGGTCAAGTCCGCGGCGCTGGCCGCAGGTATAAACGGGATGTACGGCTACGAGCGGCTCGGCGGCTGGCACCGGATGGTCAGCCTCCGGATGCCGGAGCGTCGCGGCGCCCTGGACGGACCGGCCACCCCCGCGCCCGCCTTCTGACCCGGCGGGCCCGCTCGTCCGAGTGCCGCACTCCGAATTGCCGGGTGCGGGGCCCGGTAGCAGCGTGGTCCGCATGACGCAGACCCCCGCTGTGGCCCCAGGTCCGGGCATGACGGAGTCCCGGCCCGGCATCGAGCGGCCGGCCCGGCGTGACCTTGTGTGGCCGGCGGTGGTCGCCGCGGCGTACACGGTGATCCAACTGGCGCTCGTGGTCCCGGGGACGGGGCTCGGCTGGGACGAGACGGTGTACGTCAGCCAGGTCACCCCGGGGACCGATGCCGCGTTCTTCAGCGCGCCCCGCGCCCGGGGCATCACCTACCTCGTCGCGCCGCTCACGGCCCTGACCTCGTCCGTCGAAGCACTGCGCGTCTACCTGGCGCTGCTGTCGGGCGCCGGACTGTTCCTCGCGCTGTCGGTGTGGCGACGGCTGCTCCCCGCACCCGTACTCGCTCTCGCCGGTGCGCTGTTCGGCGGACTCTGGATCACCCTTTTCTACGGTCCGCAGGTCATGCCCAATCTCTGGGTCGCGCTCGGAGCGCTCTTCACGGTCGGCTGCTTCCTGCGGGCCGCGAGGGACCCGTCCGACCGCGCCGCCCTCCTCGCTCTCGCCGCAGGCGTGGCGTTCGTCGCGCTCATGCGGCCCGCCGACGCCTTCTGGCTGGCCGTGCCGCTCGCCGCCGTCGCGCTCGTCCTTGGGGCAGGGCGGCGCCCGGCCCTGCTGCTGGCCCTTGCCGCGGGCGCGGCGATCGGCTGCGCCCCGTGGATCGTCGAGGCGTACCTCAGCTACGACGGCCTGCTCGCGCGGCTGCGGCGAGCGAGCGAGATCCAGGGACACCTGGGCCCCCACCTCGCCGTCGACGACCAGGTGCGCTCACTGGACGGGCGGTCGCTGTGCCGCCCGTGCGATGTGCCGTGGCGGCGGCCGGTCACCGCGTTGTGGTGGTTCGTCCTGCCGCTGTTCGTGGCCGGCGGCTGCGCCGTGGCGATGCGTACCCGGCAGCGGTCCGCCGTCCTGGTGCCGACGCTGACCGGTGTGTCGCTGGCCGTGCCGTACCTGCTGCTGATCGACTACGCCGCCCCGCGCTTCCTGGTGCCCGCCTACGCGCTGCTCGCGCTGCCCGCGGCGTTGTGCCTGACCCGGCTCGCGGGATTCGCGCGGCCGCGCCCGCAGCTTGCCGCCGTTCTCGCCCTGTTGCTGGCGGGACATCTGGCGATCCAGTACTCCGTCCTGAACGGCGCCGTCTCGCGCAACCGCGCCAACAGGCTGGTGTTCGACCGGATCGCCGCCGAACTGCACCGCCAGGGAGTGCGTGCTCCCTGCGTGGTCAGCGGGGCGGAAGCGCCCCGGATCGCCTTCGTCACCGGCTGCGCCTCGCGGCAGACCGGCGGCCACGACGGCAGCATCACCCCGGCCGGGCTGGCCGCACTCGCCCGTGAGCGACCGACGGCCGTCGTCGTGACGGGGGAGACGGGGCCACCGGCATACGCCCGCGGCTGGCGGCTCCGGTGCCTCCCGGATCTGCTGGGTGTGCACAATTCCCGCGTCTTTCTGGCACCGTCCGCACGGCCGGCGGAAGTCAGGTCCTAGAGCCAGCCGCGGCGCTTGAACAGCCGGTAGAGGCCGAAGACCGCGCCGGCCATCACCAGGATCACGGCCGGGTAGCCCCACTTCTGCTGCAGCTCCGGCATGTACTCGAAGTTCATCCCGTAGACCCCCGCGATCATCGTGGGGACCGCGGCCATCGCCGCCCACGCCGAGATCTTGCGCACATCGTCGTTCTGCCGCACGCCCATCTGGGCGAGATGGGCGGACAGGATGTCCGACAGCAGCCGGTCGAGCCCCTCCACCTGTTCGTTCGCTCGCGTCAGATGGTCGCTGACATCCCGGAAGAACGGCTGCGCATGCTCGTGCACGAACGGCACTCCCGCGCTCGCCAACCGCTCCATGGGACCCGCCAGCGGCCCGGTCGCCCGGCGGAACTCCAGCAGCTGACGTTTGAACGTGTAGATCCGTGCCGCGGTGTTGCGCCGGTCCCCGCCGTTCGGCGCGAATACGTCCGCCTCCATCTCCTCCAGGTCCACCTGGAGCTCGCCCGCCACCTCGATGTAGTGGTCGACGACGGTGTCGCTGACCGCGTACAGGACGGCCGTGGGGCCGTGCTTGAGCACGTTCGGATCGGCCTCCAGCCGCATCCGCACGGCATGCAGCGGCGTGCTCTCGCCGTGCCGGACCGTCACCACGAAGGAGTCACCGATGAAGACCATCACCTCGTCGGTGCTGACGGTGTCGCTCTCCGGCTCGTAGACGACGGGTTTGAGCACGACGAACAGCGAGTCGTCGTACACCTCCAGCTTGGGCCGCTGATGCGCGGTGAGCGCGTCCTCCACGGCCAGCGGGTGCAGACCGAACTCGCTGCTCACGAGGTCGAACTCCTTCTCCGTCGGCTCGTGCAGCCCGATCCACAAGAACGCGTCCCCGCTCGCCCGCGCCTCGTCGAGCGCGTCGGAGAGGTCCTCGGGCTCTTTGGCGCGGCGCCCGTCCCGGTAGATGGCACAGTCCACAATCACGGCGCGCATTCTTCCCTGCCCGGGCCCCGGGCGCACCCCCACCGGACACCGCCCACCGGCTCGGAGAGCCTCCCCTAATAAGCTGACCGGCATGGCCACGCTGATCCTCGTACGCCACGGACGTTCCACCGCCAACACCTCGGGGGTGCTCGCCGGCTGGACGCCGGGTGTCCTCCTCGACGAGCGCGGCGCCGAACAGGCCGCCGCCCTGCCGAAGCGGCTGGCCGGGGTGCCGCTCGTCGCGGCAGTCACCAGCCCGCTGGAGCGCTGCCGGCAGACCCTGGAGCCCCTGCTGGACGCCCGCCCCGAGCTCAAGCCGGTGAGCGATGAGCGGATCGGGGAATGCCACTACGGCGACTGGTCGGGCCGCAAGCTCGCCGAGCTCGCAGCCGAACCGCTGATGGAGGTGGTCCAGCACCACCCGTCCGCGGCGACCTTCCCCGGGGGCGAGTCGATGCGGGCCATGCAGGCGCGCGCCGTCGAGGCCGTACGGGACTGGAACGCGACGATCGATGCCGAGCACGGCGAGCACGCCGCGTATGTGATGTGCTCGCACGGAGACATCATCAAGTCATTGGTGGCGGACGCCCTCGGGATCCACCTCGACATGTTCCAGCGCATCCATGTCGAGCCGTGTTCCATCACCGCGATCCGCTACACCCGCACCCGCCCGTTCCTCCTGCGCCTCGGTGACACCGGCGACTTCGCCTCCCTCGTGCCGCGCGACAGCACGGAGGGCGGCGAGGACGGCGACAGCGGGGCAGCTGTCGTCGGAGGCGGCGCGGGCGCACCGTGATCGCTTCCCGCAGTAGGGTGGACGGGCCGAAAAGCTCAATATCGCTCGACCGCAGTCGATCCCGACCGATCCCAAGGGAGACAGAACGTGTCCCGTCAGGTGTTCCTCTACGACCCGCCGGAACGCTTCGTGGCCGGTACGGTCGGGCTGCCTGGCCGCCGTACGTTCTTCCTGCAGGCTTCGGCCGCCGGGCGCGTGACCAGCGTCGCCCTGGAGAAGACCCAGGTGGCCGCGCTCGCCGAGCGCATCGACGAGCTGCTGGACGAGGTGGTGCGCCGCACCGGGGGCAACGCTCCTGTACCGGCCGTGGCCCCCGCCGATGTGTCCGACACCGCCCCGCTCGACAACCCCGTCGAGGAGGAGTTCCGGGTCGGCACGATGGCGCTCGCCTGGGACGGTGAGGAACAGCGCATGATCGTCGAGGCTCAGGCGCTCGTGGAGCTGGACGCGGACTCCGAGGAGGATCTCGCGGAGGCCGAGGAGCGACTGCTGCAGGACGAGGAAAACGGCCCGCCGATGCTGCGTGTGCGACTGACCGGGGCCCAGGCCCGGGCCTTCGCCAAGCGCGCCCTGGACGTCGTGAACGCCGGCCGGCCACCGTGCCCGCTGTGCAGCCTGCCGCTCGATCCGGAAGGACATGTATGCCCGCGCCAGAACGGATACCGACGGAGCGCCTGACGGCGGTGGACCTGCTCACCAAGGGCGAGCTCACCGTACTCGGGCAGGTCCGCGAGGCGTCCAACGCGGTGCTGTACTGCTCGGTTTCGTACGAGGGCCAGGAAGCCACCTGCGTCTACAAGCCGATCGCGGGGGAGCGCCCGCTGTGGGACTTCCCGGACGGGACCCTCGCACAGCGGGAGGTCGCGGCGTACGAGCTCTCCGAGGCGACCGGCTGGGGACTGGTGCCGCCCACCGTCCTGCGGGACGGCCCGTACGGCCAGGGCATGGTGCAGCTGTGGATCGAGGCCGACGCCGAGGCGCCCCTGCTGGCGCTCGTCGAGGACGAGGAGGCGGGCGAGGGCTGGAAGGCCGTCGGCACGGCCGACGTCGGCGAGGGGCGCACGGCACTCCTGGTGCACGCGGACGACGCACGGCTGCGGCGGCTCGCGGTGCTCGACGCGGTGATCAACAACGGTGACCGCAAGGGCGGCCATCTGCTGCCGGCGCCGGACGGCACGCTGTACGCGATCGACCACGGCGTCACGTTCAACGTGGACGGCAAACTGCGCACCCTGCTGTGGGGATGGGCGGGCGAGCCCCTGCCCCCGGAGGTGGTCTCGACACTGACGACCGTGGCCGGGGCCCTGGCCACGGGCGCACCGCTTGCCACCCGGCTGGCGGAACTGCTCACCGCGAAAGAGGTGAGCGCGCTCCGCGACCGGGTCGCGGCCCTGCTGCGCACGGGCACGCACCCGATTCCGTCGGGCGAGTGGCCCGCGATCCCCTGGCCCCCGGTGTAGCCCGCCGCCTCAGCACAGCGCGCATCTGCCCGCAAGAGTGCCCAACCGGCCAGGATCGTGATCCGGTTCGTATGCGGAACTGGCGTCCGGTTACGCTCATGACATGCATGCCTGGCCCGCTTCTGAGGTCCCCGCCCTGCCCGGCAAGGGCCGCGACCTCCGGATCCACGACACCTCGACCGGCGCTCTTGCGACCCTCGAGCCCGGTCCCGTCGCCCGTATCTACGTCTGCGGCATCACACCGTACGACGCGACCCACCTGGGTCACGCGGCGACCTACAACGCGTTCGACCTCGTTCAGCGCGTGTGGCTCGACACCAAGCGGCAGGTTCACTACGTCCAGAACGTGACGGACGTGGACGATCCCCTGCTCGAGCGTGCGATCCGCGACGGGCACGACTGGACCGAACTCGCCGAGCGCGAGACGGCCCTGTTCCGTGAGGACATGACCGCCCTGCGGATGCTGCCCCCGCAGCACTACATCGGTGCCGTCGAGGCGATACCGGGGATCGTTCCGCTCGTCGAGCGGCTGCGGGACGCGGGCGCCGCCTATGACCTCGACGGCGACGTCTACTTCTCCGTCGAGGCCGACCCGCACTTCGGTGAGGTGTCGCGTCTCGACGCCGAGGTCATGCGCGCACTGTCCGCCGAGCGCGGCGGCGACCCGGACCGGCCCGGCAAGAAGAACCCGCTCGACCCGATGCTGTGGATGGCCGCCCGCGACGGCGAGCCGAGCTGGGACGGCGGCTCCCTCGGCCGCGGCCGGCCCGGCTGGCACATCGAGTGCGTGGCCATCGCCCTCGACCATCTCGGCATGGGCTTCGACGTGCAGGGCGGCGGCTCCGACCTCGCCTTCCCGCACCACGAGATGGGTGCCTCGCACGCCCAGGCCCTGACCGGCGAACACCCGTTCGCCAAGGCGTATGTGCACGCTGGCATGGTCGCCCTGGACGGCGAGAAGATGTCCAAGTCCAAGGGCAACCTGGTCTTCGTCTCCACGCTGCGCCGAGACGGTGTCGACCCGGCCGCGATCCGCCTCGCCCTGCTCTCGCACCACTACCGGGCGGACTGGGAGTGGACCGACTCCGTGCTCGATGAGGCGGTGGCGCGGCTCGGGCGCTGGCGCGCGGCCGTGTCCCGGCCCGACGGGCCGTCCGCCGACGCCCTGGTCGAGGAGATCCGCGACGCGCTCGCGAACGACCTCGACGCCCCCGCGGCACTCGCCGCCGTGGACCGCTGGGCCGCTGCTCAGCACGATCAGGGCGGCTCCGACGAGGGTGCGCCCGGCCTGGTCTCCCGCGCGGTCGACGCGCTGCTGGGCGTAGCCCTGTAGACCTCCGGTGCCGGGCGGGCCCGCGCCCGTCCGGCACCCCTTCCTCCGCTTCTTGATTCGCACTCCAGGGACACCAGGCGTGTGATGGGGTGGTTGCGTCTGTCGATGTTTTGTCGGAAGGACGCACCATGGAACGTTCCTTCGCACGCAGAGAGATCCTCGGCGCGGCGGCCGCCCTCGGCGCGGGCGCGCTGCTCGGGCCGTTGGCCGGGGCGGCGGAGGCTGCCGGACCCGCCGAAGCCGGCGGCGCCTGGCCCACCCGCTTACTCCTGCCCGACGGCTTCCGGCCCGAGGGCATCGCCATCGGACGCAGTCCGTACGCCTACTTCGGATCGCTCGGCACCGGAGATGTGTACCGGGCGAGTCTGGCCTCCGGCCGCGGCCGGGTCATCAGCAAAGGACTGGGCGCCGGACGTTCGGTTGTCGGGCTGAAGATCGACCGGCAGGAGCGGCGGCTGTTCCTCTCCGGCGGTTTCAGCCGGGAGATCAGGGTCGCCGACGCCCGCACCGGGGAGATCGTCAGGAACTTCGGCGTCGGTGCGGCCGACTCGATGGTGAACGACGTGATCCTCACGCCCGGCGCCGCCTGGTTCACCGACTCCTTCCAACCCCAGCTCTACCGGCTGCCGTTGGACCGGCACGGCGAGCCGGGCCGCGAAGTGGCCACCGTAGCGCTGAGCGGCGACTGGGAGCAGGGCACCAACTTCACGGCCAACGGCATCGAACGGACGCCGGACGGAAGCGCCCTGCTGGTGGTGAACGCCGTGGCGCAGGGCGGCTCGCTGATGCGGGTCGACCCGCGCACGGCCGTCGCCCGCAGGGTCGACCTCGGCGACCTCACCATCCCCTTCGGGGACGGACTGCTGCTGCTCGGCCGGCATCTGTACATCGTCCAGCAGCAGCGGAACCAGATCGATGTGGTCCGGCTGAACGACTCCGGGACCAAGGGCACGGCGATCGCGCGGATCACCGACCCGCGCTTCCGGATCCCGACGACGGCCGCGGCCTGGGGTCACCGGATCTATCTGCCCAACGCCCGCTTCGATGTGGAGCCCACACCCGAGACCGAGTACGACGTGGTGGCGGTCGACCAGGTCTGAGGACCCGGACATGACAGCGGGGTGGTGCCGGTCCGGCACCACCCCGCTCGTCGTATCGCTCAGTCCTCGGACGAATCCGGTGCCTCGCCGTCGTCGTCGCTCCCGGACTCGCTCCCGGACTCCGTGGCCGAGTCCGGCTCCGGCCGGGGCGGCTTCGGCGGCCGGGTGCGCCCGCTGGAGGTGTCCCGCAGATAGGAGCCGTCGCCGCTCTCCGTGGCGTGACCCCCCGGAGCCTGGCCCGGGCCTCCGTCCCGCCGCCGCAGATAGCGCTCGAACTCGCGGGCGATGGCCTCACCGGTCGCCTCGGGCAGCTCCGCGGTGTCCCGTGCCTCCTCCAGCGTCTGGACGTACTCGGCCACTTCGCTGTCCTCGGCGGCCAGTTGGTCCACACCCAGCTGCCAGGCCCGGGCGTCCTCCGGCAGTTCGCCGAGCGGGATACGCAGACCGATGAGGTCCTCGAGCCGGTTGAGCAGCGCCAGCGTCGCCTTCGGGTTGGGAGGCTGCGACACATAGTGGGGCACCGCGGCCCACAGACTCACCGCGGGAACTCCCGCGTGCGTGCACGCCTCCTGCAGGATGCCGACGATGCCGGTCGGCCCCTCGTACCGCGTCTCCTCCAGATCCATGGTCCGCGCCAGGTCCGGGTCGGAGGTGATCCCGCTGACGGGCACCGGCCGGGTGTGCGGGGTGTCGCCCAGCAGCGCGCCCAGGATCACCACCATCTCGACGCCCAGCTCATGGGCGAAGCCGAGGATCTCGTTGCAGAACGAGCGCCAGCGCATGGACGGTTCGATGCCGCGGACCAGCACCAGGTCGCGCGGTTTGTCACCGCCGATACGGACCACGGACAGCCGTGTCGTGGGCCAGGTGATCTTCCGTACCCCGCCGTCCAGCCACACGGTGGGCCGATTGACCTGGAAGTCGTAGTAGTCCTCCGCGTCGAGCGCCGCGAACACCTCGCCCTTCCACTCCCGGTCCAGGTGTGCGACCGCGGTGGAGGCGGCGTCGCCGGCGTCGTTCCAGCCCTCGAACGCGGCCACCATGACCGGGTCGATCAGCTCGGGAACCCCCTCGAGCTCGATCACCCAGTGCCTCCTTCCGAAGTTCCCTTTCGTACACGCCAACCTTACGGCTTACGGGGCCTGGCTCCGCAGCCCCCTTGCACGTCCGGGTGCACTTCCGGGCGGCACGGGTCCCGATCGCAGTCGGGCCTTCTTCCGTGTGTCCGCACGATCCGGGAGATCTTCCCGGCGAACCGCCGCGGTGTCTCGATCCGCTGCGATCGGTTCAGGCCGGAACCGCCGGAACACCGCGCGGGAGCCGAGGGTCTTGCCCCGGCATTCGCCGAGCGACGCGGCCGCGCAGTGACTGCCCTAGGGCATGAGCAAGGGGCGACCCCCCCGAGGGCCGCCCCTTGCTCATCGCTCGTGCGACTACTTGCCGAGCAGATCCTCGACCTTGGCGCGGATGTCGTCCGTCGCGAGACCACGGATCGTCAGCGTCGTACGGCGGCGCAGCACATCGTCCGCCGTCTCGGCCCACTCGTGGTCGCGCGCGTACACGACCTGGGCCCAGATCTCCGGCGCGTCCGGGTGGATACGCTCCGCCAGCGCCGGGTCGTCGTTGGCCAGGCGCGCGATGTCGAACGACAGCGAGCCGTAGTGGGTGGCCAGATGACGGGCGGTGTCGGCAGCCATCCGCGGGCCGGGCGCCGGACCGTCTATCAGCAGCCGGTGCGCGACCGCGTTCGGGTTGGAGATGCCCGGAAGCGGCAGCTTCTTCGGCAGGTTGGCGATGGGCTGCATGTCGTCCGCGAGCGGACGGCCGGGCAGTTCGGCCAGCTTGTTCATCACCGTACGGCCGATGTGGCGGAACGTCGTCCACTTTCCGCCGGCCACCGACAGCATCCCGCCGCTGCCCTCGGTGACGACCGTCTCGCGCTTGGCCTTCGAGGTGTCGCCGGGACCGCCCGGCAGCACCCGCAGACCGGCGAACGAATACGTGATCAGATCGCGCGACAGCTGCTGGTCGCGGATCGAGAACGCGGCCTCGTCCAGGATCTGCGTGACGTCCTTGTCGTTGACCGCGACATCCGCCGGGTCGCCCTCGTACTCCTCGTCGGTCGTACCGAGCAGCAGCATGTCCTCCCAGGGGAGGGCGAAGGTGATGCGGTACTTGTCGATCGGGGTGGCCAGCGCCGCCTTCCACGGGGCGGTGCGCTTGAGCACCAGGTGCGCGCCCTTGGACAGACGGATGGAGGGAGCCGCGTTCGGGTCCTCCATCTTGCGCAGGTGGTCGACCCACGGTCCGGTCGCGTTCAGCACCAGACGGGCCGTGACACCGAACTCGGTGCCGTCGGTGCGGTCCTTGAGCTCGGCACCGGTGACCCGACCCTTGGTGAACCGCAGCCCGGTGACCTCGGCGTGGTTGAGGACCGTCGCGCCGGCCTCGACCGACGCGCGGACCGTCATCAGCGCCATCCGCGAGTCGTTCATCTGGTCGTCGCCGTACACTGCCACGGCCTTCAGGTTCTCCGTACGCAGCTCGGGCACGTCACGCGCGGCCTTCGACGCGGAGATGACGTGACCGACGCCGTCACCGAACGCGGAGAGCGCGGAGTAGGCGAAGACGCCCGCACCGAGCTTGGCCGCGCCGTGCGGGCCGCCCTTGTAGACCGGCAGGTAGAACGTCAGCGGGTTGGCCAGGTGCGGTGCCACCTGACGCGACACCGCGCGCCGCTCGAAGTGGTTTTCGGCGACCAGCTTGACCGCGCCGGTCTGCAGATAGCGCAGACCGCCGTGGAGCAGCTTGGAGGAGGCGGAGGAGGTGGCGCCGGCGAAGTCGCCGGCGTCCACCAGAGCCACCCGCAGCCCGGACTGCGCCGCATGCCAGGCGGTGGAGATGCCCAGGATGCCGCCGCCGATCACCAGGAGATCGTAGGTCGCCTTGGAAAGCTGCTCCCGAGTCTCGGCGCGGCTCGGGTGGGAGCCGGAGGCCGGGTGCGTCCCGAGTGCGGGGACGCTCTGCAGGGTGGTCATCTTTTCTTACTCCTCGTCCTCGATCCAGCTCATGGTCCGCTCGACGGCCTTGAGCCAGCTCTTGTACTCGCTGTCACGCTTGTCAGCGTCCATTGCGGGGGTCCACTCGGCGGCCCGGCGCCAGTTGGCACGCAGGGCGTCGGTGTCCGGCCAGAAGCCGACGGCCAGGCCGGCGGCGTAGGCAGCGCCGAGGCAGGTCGTCTCGGCGACCATGGGGCGCACCACGGGTGCGTCCAGGAAGTCCGAGAGCGTCTGCATCAGCAGGTTGTTGGAGGTCATGCCGCCGTCGACCTTGAGTGCGGCGAGCTCGACACCGGAGTCCTTGGTCATGGCGTCGGTGATCTCGCGGGTCTGCCAGGCGGTGGCCTCGAGAACGGCGCGCGCGATGTGCGCCTTGGTGACGTACCGGGTGAGGCCGGCGATCACACCGCGGGCGTCGGAGCGCCAGTACGGGGCGAACAGTCCGGAGAAGGCCGGTACGAAGTACGCGCCACCGTTGTCCTCGACCGAGGACGCGAGGGTCTCGATCTCGGGGGCGCTGCTGATCAGGCCCATCTGGTCGCGCATCCACTGCACCAGCGAACCGGTGACGGCGATGGAGCCTTCCAGGGAGTAGACCGCCGGCGCGTCGCCGATCTTGTAGCCGACGGTGGTGATCAGGCCCGAGTACGAGTTGATGATCTTGTCGCCGGTGTTCATCAGCAGGAAGGTGCCGGTGCCGTAGGTCGACTTGGCCTCGCCCTCGGAGAAACAGGTCTGGCCGAACAGGGCCGCCTGCTGGTCACCCAGCGCGGAGGCGACCGGGATGCCGTCCAGGACGCCGCCCTTGACGTGCCCGTACACCTCGGCGGAGGAGCGGATCTCCGGCAGCACGGCGGCCGGGACCTCCATGGACTGCAGGATCTTCTCGTCCCACTCCATGGTGTGCAGGTTCATCAGCATGGTGCGGGAGGCGTTGGTGACGTCGGTGACGTGGTGACCGCCGTCGACACCGCCCGTGAGGTTCCAGATGACCCAGGAGTCCATGGTGCCGAAGAGGATGTCGCCGCGCTCCGCGCGCTCGCGCAGCCCCTCGACGTTGTCCAGCAGCCAGCGGACCTTGGGGCCGGAGAAGTAGCTCGCCAGCGGAAGGCCCGTCTCGCGACGGAAGCGGTCCTGGCCGACGTTGCGGCCGAGATCCTTGCAGAGCGCGTCGGTGCGGGTGTCCTGCCAGACGAGGGCGTTGTGGACGGGCTCACCGGTGTTCTTGTCCCAGAGGACGGTGGTTTCGCGCTGGTTGGTGATGCCGATGGCGAGGACGTCGGCGGCGGTGATGCCGCCCTTCTCGATGGCGCCCGCCACGACTTCCTGGACGTTGGTCCAGATCTCGGCGGCGTTGTGCTCGACCCATCCCGGCTTCGGGAGGATCTGCTCGTGCTCCTTCTGGTCGACGGAGACGATCCGGCCGTCCTTGTCGAAGACGATGCAGCGGCTGGAGGTGGTGCCCTGGTCGATGGCCGCGATGAACGGGCCGGCGTGTGCGTCAGTCACGGTTGCTCCTGGAGGTCTGTGAGAAGGACGTACGGCTCAGGCGAACGCGATGTTGTAGATACCCGCGGCTATCGCGGCACCGACGAGCGGGCCGACGACCGGGATCCATGCGTAGCCCCAGTCGGAACGGCCCTTGTTGGGCAGCGGGAGCAGGGCGTGCACGATGCGCGGGCCCAGGTCACGGGCCGGGTTGATGGCGTAGCCGGTCGGACCGCCGAGAGACAGGCCGATGGAGACGACCACCAGGGAGACGATCAGACCGCCGAGGAGGCCCAGACCCTTGCCGCCGTCGTTGAGGCCGAAGGAGAGGACCGCGAGCACGAGCACCACGGTGCCGATGATCTCCGTCAGGAGGTTCTGCACCACGTTACGGATCTCCGGGCCGGTGGAGAAGACGCCGAGAACCGGGCCGGCCTTGCCTTCGACCGGCTTCTCGGCCGGGTCGCCGACGATCTCGGGGTCGGTCAGGTGGGCCTGGAACTGTCCGTAGTACGTCACCCAGACCAGCGCCGCGCCGATCATGGCACCGAGCATCTGCCCGGCGAAGTAGACCGGAACGTCCGACCAGTCGCCGCTCTGGATGGCGATACCGAGCGTGACGGCCGGGTTCAGGTGTGCCCCGGAAAGGCTGCCGGTCATGTAGACCGCGGTGAGCACCGCGAAGCCCCACCCGAAGGTGACGGCCAGCCAGCCCGCGTCGCGGGCCTTGGAGCTCTTGAGGGTGAGGGCGGCACAGACGCCGCCGCCGAGCAGGATGAGAACGGCGGTACCGATGGTCTCGCCGATGAAGATGTCGGAGCTGGACACCCGCGACTCCTTTGTCCTTCGTCCAGGGGAAGGCGAACCCCGGGTCCCTCCGGTGGTTCGCGCCCTCGGGAGATTGAGAGCGATGCCCTCGGGATGAGAGCGATCCCGGCCCTCGGCGTCGTCACACCCTAACGTGTATTGCCGTTAGGTGTTCGACAATGTCGACCGGTGAACGGCAGTTTTGCCCTCCGGTTAACACGACGTCAAGGGTTGTGTCCGCGATAACCCGATCGTTATCGAAGGCGGGGCAAAACGATCAGAACCGTCCCGCGCCCAGATCACGGGAGACCGCGCGGGCGCAGTCCCGTACGGCCGCGACCAGCTCGGAACGCAGCTCCTGGCCGTCGCAGACCCTCTCCACGGCGCCCGTGATGGCCACGGCGCCCACAGGCATCCTGCGCCGGTCATGGATGGGCGCGGCCACCGCGGCCACGCCGTCCCAGGTCTCTTCCACATCGGCCGCCCAGCCGCGCGCCCGTGTGTGGTCCAGCAGCGACTCGAACTCCGTCAGGTCGGTGACCGTACGAGGGGTGAACTCCCTGCGGTCGACCTCGAGGGCCTCGGTGTGCGCCACCGGGTCGAAGGCCACGAGCACCTTGCCGAGGGCGGTGGAGTGCAGCGGCTGCATGGCCCCCACCTCCAGGACCTGGCGGCTGTCGTCGGGCCGGAAGACGTGGTGGACGATGAGGACGCCGTGCTGGTGCAGTACGCCCAGATGGACGCTCTCGCCGCTGGAGCGGGCGAGATCGTCCGTCCAGACCAGGGCCCGGGCCCGTAGCTCGTGGACGTCCAGATAGCTGTTGCCCAGCCGCAGCAGCTCGGCGCCGAGCTGGTAGCGGCCGGAGGCGGGGTCCTGCTCGACGAAGCCTTCCGCCTGGAGTGTGCGCAGGATGCCGTGGGCCGTTCCCTTGGCCAGATCCAGCGAGGAGGCAATGTCGGACAGGCCCAGTCGGCGCTCTCCGCCAGCGAGCAGTCGCAGCATCGCTGCTGCCCGCTCGAGTGACTGGATGTTCTTCGCCATCGCCTCGGCCCTTCTCCCCAACGGTTCGACAATGCTGAACACTATCGGTCGATGCCGACCTTGGTCATCGCAGAGCGAGTATCTCGCGGCCGTCGGCCTCCAGAAACCCCCGGAACATCTTGCCGTCCGCCCCGTGGGACGCCTCCGCCCGTCCGCCGCCCGCCCGGCTACTCTGGCTGAGTGCGCCTCCCACCGGGGGACGCAAAGCCGACAGCCGTCGCACTCCAGGGAGTACATCCATGGCCTCGTTGCCGACCCCTTCCGCTGACAGCCGGACCCGGATCGAAGCGCTGCGTGAAGCGCTGGCCACGCGTGTCGTCGTTGCCGATGGTGCGATGGGCACGATGCTCCAGGCTCAGGATCCGA
>NZ_JBIAPT010000031.1:51385-94404 GCF_042888425.1 Streptomyces sp. NPDC002889 | reverse complement strand
GGCTTGGGCCGTCGACACCTCGGCAGGCGACAGTGAAAGCCGGGCCCGGTGCCCGAACTGCCGCTTGGCCAGGGTTCCTTGACGCACGACCGCAAACCTATGCCACCACAATGGAACCGGACGTGCGCACTGGCCGTCATGTCGTCTACCACCTGCACATGCACTTGGTTTTTGTCACGAAGCACCGACGTGAGGCCATGACCGACGCCGCAGTACATCGAGCAGCAGCAGCGCTCCGTGAGCTGGTCAACAGTGCGAACCCGTGCCTACGGTGCGGGCCAGAGCAATCTTGAGATGCGCTTCACCACCGCCCTGAAGTGAAGGGCGGCGCACTGCGCACATCAGAGGTAGACGTGGTGATGCCGAACTGCAAGCGAGCCAGCGTCTATGGCGCCAAAGCCAGATCCATGCCGCCCTCTCTTCAAGCTGTTGCCGCCATGGCCACGCGCTTCCCTCACACATAGATCGGCGCAGGGGCGTCTTCCGCGCCGGCAAGGCCGGCCACGCCGCCTGAGACCGGCCCGCGTAACGGCGGATCCAGCGCACGCCGGCCATACGCACACCGCCCCCAGGCTGCAATGCCTTCCTCCGTCGGGACGGCGACGACACTCTGGGCGATCTGCGCGCAACCCGGACGGCGGCGCTGCCGGCCCCCGGCCCCAAGTGCGGAACCGGGGCCGGACACGCCTCGCGCGGTGACGTGTCGCAATGTCGGCGGAGCCGCGTCGCGCCACGGGACCAGTTCACGCCGGGCTTTTCCGGCTGCGCGAGCCACTCCTCGTCCATGCGCCTCGGGGCGTACAAGCGAGGGTCCTACGGTCCGTCGGCGGGGCTGCGACGCAGGTGACATACGCGCGGTCATGACCACGCCGCCACTTTGGCAACCACCCGGCCCGTACGGGCCTTTCCAACCCGATGGCGAAGATGGCTGGTTGACCACTCGGCTCGCGCCGGTCCGCCGAAGAGTTGCCGGTATGGAAGGGCCGAGGCCGATGTCGCACCCGCCGCGCTCGGCGCATCCTCCGCCGCGTTCACAGAGACATCGGATCCGATGGGCCCGAGCCGCGGCCGGCCGGGACTCGGCAAGGCCTACGGCGATGATCTGCTTCAGTGGCGCCTCCGTCATGTCGGGGGCGCGCGACCACTGCGGCGGCGTGGAGTTTCGAGAGCGGGCCCGGCTCCCGGGCCGCCGCACGCGGAGATGGACCGGGGCCCCTCGTCGGCGAGACAGTCAGGATCGGTCACTCAGATTCTGGCAGACGGGGCAGAGCTCGTAGCGGCCATCGGTCACCACGCTCCCCCAGCCGCGGCACTCGTCGCAGTCGCGAGCCAGGGCAATGTTCGCGCGGGGGGCAGGAGCGGTGGGGTGGGCTCCAGCAGTCATCAAGTCATATTCCTCGAGGTAGAGGGCTACATGGCAAAACTATGACATATCTCGCATAGATATGCAATCCAGACGCTCGGCGCCGGCTGGCGGCATCTTTCCCCTTCGAACGTATGCGCTATTTTTACCACGACGGATGTCTCCCCGGCGCCAGGCCGGGTGGGCGGGCAGTCCCCCGGGCGGCCCCGGGGCACGATCCGAAACTCGAGGCGTGGCACGAGCGGTGATGTTCCTGACCGCCGCCCCGAGGCAGCCGGCACCCGGCGTCACATGCGCACGTAGTGCTCGATGTCCTCCTTGAACTCGCTGAGCGCCTGGTCGGTGAGGGTGGGACGGGTGTCGGCGATGGCGGCCAGGTAGTCCTGGGTTCCGGCCGGCGTTCCACGGCGTTCCACGACCTCCCGTTCGAACGCAGCCTGGGCACCTTTGCGTGCGGCGAACTCGATGTCGGCGGGAGTGAACATCTCGCTGGCCGCCACCAGCGGGTCCAGTTCGATGCCGTCTGCGACGGGGCCGAGATAGCGCTGCCAGATCGCCGCCCGGGCGACCGGGTCGGGGGGACCGACCGGAATGACGTAGTCGAACCGGCCGGGGCGCAGGAACGCCGGATCGAGGGAGCGAACGGAATTGGTGGCGCAGATCAGCAGGCGGTCGTCGTGGTCCCGGAAGCCGGGGATCAGCTTGAGCAGTTCGTTGGTGACTCCGTGGCCGGGATCGACGGCCAGGCCGGACCGGACGCCGGCAATCTCCTCGACCTCGTCGATGAACAGCAGAACGGTCTCCAGCTCGGCCAGTTCGGCGAACGTGTCCCGTAGCGAGGCGGCAAGGCCTCCGGCCCCTTCCGAGGCGAGCCGGGAAGGGAAGAGCTCCACGAACGGCCACTCCAGACGGGAGGCGACGGCTTTGGCGAAGCTGGTCTTGCCGGTGCCCGGCGGGCCGAAGAGGATGACCGCCTTCGGCGGCGCCACCCCGTACCGGTCGGCCAGCGCGGGCTCGGCCAGAGGCAGCACGATCCGCCGCTCGATCGCTTCCTTCTCCCGCTCCATGCCCGCGAGGGAGCCCCACAGCCCCTGCGGCAGCACCCTCCCGCCGAGCTCCGCGAGCAGACCGGCATCACTCGCGCCGAGATGCTCGACCTTCTCGTAGAAGATCAATCCGGCGTGAGCCTGATAGCCGGAGTTTTCCAGAGCTGTCGTTCCGGTGGCCCCCGGGGCGAGCAGCGCACCGATCCGGCGTGCCCCCTGCGCCCGCAGGCGACGCTCGAGCCCCGCAATCAGGGCGCTGCCAATCCCGCGGTTACGCCACGTCCCGGCCAGCGCCACAAGCGTGATCCAGGCGCGCTCACCCTGGGCCTGCGCCACTGCCATGCCCACCATGTCGTCGCCCACCACGGCGACCACGGCGGGACCGTCGCCCCGGGCAGCGGCCATGACCTCGGAGACGGGGAACACAGCGGGCGGTTCGTCCGCCGACCGGTCCTGATCCCAGAGCTGGATGGCGCGGTCCAGATCGTCGTAGCGGAAGTCCCGCAATCGCCACGTCGGCATCATCACCACCTTGCCCGGCAGGTCGCCACCGCCTCACCGACGCGTGGCCGCGCACTACCGGAGCGGCATCCTGCCTCACTCAATCTTCCGCGCCGATCGGACCCGCGTCGAACCGGCGGGAGGTGTCTGCCGCCGACGCCCACAACGGAAGACCGAGGCGGCACAGGGTGTGACGCGGCCCTCCCTGTGGACCGGTTCCCAGGCGTTCGTCGCCCTTGCCACGCCGGCATCCTGCGCGCGTACGTGACGGAGGCGTTCATGGAGGCGACGGTGATCGAGATGTCCGGCCGGGTTCGTGTCCCTCGCCGAGTCGTTCGGGCCACCCGTGGTGCGGACCTCGCCCGAATCGATGGGCACCGCTGGTGTGGCCGTGAGCCCTTGACCGGGCCGAGTGAAGTCTGGTTCTGATCATTTTTTCATAACGGCTACAACCATCGACCCGTTCGGTGAGTCGTGTGGGGCGAATGTGCCTGGCCGCAGTTGCCCGGCATCAGACAAAGGGGATGGGGAAGCCTCCAATGACTCACCGGACATTCCGGCGTGCCCATGTGCTGTCCGCGGGCCTCGCGGCCGGGGTGCTCGTACCGCTCGTGGCCGCAGCACCCGCCGCTGCTGCCACGCCGCAGGTCGCCTGCACCTCCGCCAAGGCCGGCCTGGCCGCGAAGTTGCAGCAGGACATCGCGACTGCCCTGAGGAACCGCAGGGGCACCATTGCGGTCGGCCTCTACGACCGCACCACGAAGACCACGTGCAGCCTCCGCTCGACCTCGGCCTACGACTCGGCCAGCATCGTCAAGGTGACCGTTCTCGCGACGCTGCTGTGGGATGCGAAGAAGCACAACCGCTATCTCACGCAGCGCGAGGCCGATCTCGCCACCGCCATGATCACGAAGTCGGACAACAACGCGACGAGCACGCTGTGGAGGCAGCTCGGCGTCACCAAGGTCAAGGGCTTCCTCGCCGCGGCCGGGATGACGCGCACCGTGCCGGGCTCGGGCGGTTATTGGGGACTCACCCAGATCACCGTGCAGGACGAGCAGAAGCTGCTCTCGCTGATCACCGCGAAGAACTCGGTGCTGAGTGACAACTCCCGCGCCTACATCCTCAAGCTGATGAACAAGGTGATCTCGTCGCAGCGCTGGGGCACACCGGCGGGCGCGCCCTCCTCCGTGAAGGTGCACGTCAAGAACGGCTGGCTGTCACGGTCCACGCACGGCTGGCGGGTGCACAGCATCGGCGCGTTCCAAGGCGGTGGCCACGACTACTACATCTCGGTGCTGACGCAGGACAACAGCACGATGGACTACGGCGTCGCCACCATCCAGGGCGTCGCGAAGGCCATCCACAAGGACTTGGTGCCGACCGCCGTGGCCGCACAGCGGTACACACCGACGAACGCGCCGCGCGAAGCATTCCCTGCCGTACCTGCCCAGTGACCGGCTGACCGGACCGCTGCCGGACCCGAACTCGCCGTCCCGGGACTCGCGGTTCGCATAGTGCTCGTGGTGAGCGAGCTCGTCGTCGAACCGCCGTCCCCGGCGGTGCGTCCGAGTCCGGGGTTCCCGGCCTTCGTCGCCCGTCCCCCGATGCGTCGCACGGCCGGGCAGCGCACGAACCCCGTGTGACACCGGGGCCCACTACCCACGTGACGTGCCGGCAGTGGCGGCCTTCTTCTCGCTCCCGCTCCAGCGGTGCCACCAGTGACGGCGGCGCGGGTGAACGGCGCGGCCGAGGCGACGGCCCAGCAGCAGGTATCCCAGCAGGGCCCCTGTGGTGTTCAGGATCACGTCATCGACGTCGAAGGCACGACCGGTCACAAGAGCGCCTTGGACCAGCTCGACCAGGGTCATCACCAGGGCCGTCGCCACCGATACCCGCAGCAGTCCTCGCGCCCGCTCCACGAGCACCGGCAGCAGCAGACCGAAGGGAACGCCAAGCAGCAGATTTCCGCCCAGCTGCTTGACGGTGTCACGCAGCGCGGGTTGCGCGAGGTAGTCACGGATGGAGTCCCCCGGACGCAGGTTGCTGTGGGTCAACGGCTCGGAGGCCGCGGAGGGCTCCAAGGTCAGCTTCGCGAGAACCACGCTGAAGGCTACGGTCGCCGCGAACGCCAGCATGATGGCCATGCCCCTCACCAGAGGCGACATGGGTCCTGCCCGTGTTCCGGACCGTGCGCTCTTGTCCCTGACCGACCTGCCGCCGATTCCGGTCCGCATCCCTGTCGCCTCCCAGCCAAGTCCTCACATGTCCTGTGCGGTTACCCCCGGTTCCAAGCCACACGCCTGGGTCTTGACCAGGAGCTCTGCCCGTCCGTGGAAGCGCCGCACGGCGCCGGAGCCGCGTGCGCCTCGCGATGCGCAGGAGGACAGCGTGCACAGGGTCCTCGCCGTGGATGGGGCATGGCAGCGGGAGCACGGAGAGGGCCGTGAAGGGCAGGCGCGCGTACTCGGCCTGGGTCCACGCGCCGTCGCGGCAAGCCGCTCCACGACGTCGGTGACGTCGCGCACCGTGGGGCCGTTTCCTCGACCCCGTTTCGGTGAGCTCCCCGGCCGCCGGGTGTGCCGCGCAGTCGCTTGCACAGGAGATGACCTGGCGCTTCCGACCGGCGATCAGATACGACTTCTGCCGTGATCTTCCGCGTAGGCACGGTAGATGTCACGCGCTGAGCCACCGCGGTGCAGAAATCGCTGGTCGAGGATGACGGCAAGGTCCGTCAGCGCCGTGGTGAGCAGGGCGGCGGCGAGCTGTGCCTCGGCATGTTGGGCGTTGCTGCCGCGGTCGGCGAGGTCGGCTGCGTATCGCACCATCGAGGCAAGCGAAGTGCGGTCTTCGCCGTCGTGGAAGTAGTAGGACTCGGCGTACTGGATGAAGTCGACGGAGACGCGTGCCAGTTCTGCCGCGAGACCGTCCAGAATGGCGGCTCCCGCGGGTGAGTCGAGCTGCTGCGGCGATGGGTCGTTCCGCTGCAGCTGCGACAGGCGCAGGGCCAGAGCGCGTCTGCGGGTGAGTGCCGGATAGATCTCCAGGACCCAGGAGACAGTGGCCGACAGCAGAGCGAAGCCCACGAGGGCTTCGATGGGGGCGATGATGCGGAGCCATGTCTCGGCCGGGGCGATGTCGCCGAGTCCGAGGGTCGCTACGGTGACCAGCGAGATGTACAGCGAATCCGCCAAACCGCCGTGCTCGGCGGGGTCCAGTCCCGTGGCGAACGAGAAGGCGTCCGGCAGATAGGGCCAATAGATCAGCGTCCATCCCAGGACGACAGTGCCTGCCCACATGGCCACCACTGTCACCATGGCGAGAGGACCGGCGAGTCCGGCCGGCCGTCTGCGCGGAGGGAGACGGCGCGACGCTTTCCACAGGGCAGTCATGACGTGCCGACTCAGCCCTCCGTGACGGGTGGGGTGCCACAGGGTGTGGAACACGTCCCGCAGAGCGGCCATGACCAGCGCCGCTCCGGCCAATGAGACCAGCCATTTCATACGCGTCTCCCAAGCCGCGGTGTACGCGGTGCCCAGCATGCACGGCGCACCGGCCCGGCCTGCGCAGGCCACGCCCCGGTACTGGGCGGAGTTCACCCCGGCCGAAGCCGGTGCCGCCGGCCGTTGGGGCCGAGCGCCTTTCAACTACCTCAGGAGCACGCCGCATCGGTGCGTCTGGAGCTGCCGCCTCCTGCCTGTTGCGACCCCTTCGGTGCGATCCTCCGACGCACAAACCCCGCGATGACCATCGCGGCAAGGGAGGTTGACGAACATGGCCCGCCGGACGCTGGAGCAACGACGCAACCACGGTCCGATTCCGCATCACGGCACCGGAGCTGTGGCATCTCCCGACGGTCGCGCCCCCGGAGTGAGTGATCGAGGCTCAGGGTGGACAGCAGCGGGTTCGACGTCTCCGGCAGGGACGCCCGACCACATCCGGTCGCTCTCGGCGAAGGCCGACGCAACCCCGTGAGTGGATACGCACACACCCCTCACAGCGGCTTCATCTCGCCGGTCGCGACGTCGTCGGCTCATCGGCCAGGAGCGCGCACCTTCGACGGCTCTGTTTCAGCTGGGCAGCAACGGTCACCCGAAGAGAGAACGGAATCGGAACGCCAAGACCGCGATCATGCGCGGTGAGGGAGGCTGTAATGGAGAACTGGCGTGAAGCTGCGGCCTGTCGGAACGAGGACCCGGACCTCTTCTTCCCCATCGGCACGAGTGGCCCGGCACTGCTCCAGGCCGAGGAAGCCAAGGCCGTCTGCCGTGGGTGTCCTGTGCGGGAGCAGTGTCTCCAGTGGGCCATGGACAACGGCCAGGACGTCGGTGTCTGGGGCGGGCTGGGAGAGGATGAGCGTCGGGCGCTGAGGCGCCGCTCCCGCAAGAAGCGGGCCGTGGACAGCGGCTGAGGCCCGACCAGCGTCCGATCCGCTCCGTACCGTGCACTGCGAAGCCCCGCCTCACGGGCGGGGCTTCGGTGCGCTCTCGGGCGGACCACGGTGTGCACCGCCGTGTCTGCGGACGGTGCGTCGGCTCACCCCGCGGCCGGGGCCTCACAGTTCGCGACATGTGCGAGGAGGCGGGCCAACGGTCCTGGGACATCGCCCAGGTCCAGGTGGCGGGCGAGCAGGCGGGCATACTGCGCCTTGCGGCCGCTGTGAGTGCCCATGAAGCGATGCAACTGCTGCTCGACGCTCCTCTCACGCTGCACCGGCTGCTTCTGGAAGGTGCGGAACGAGCGGCCCTCGCCCTGGGATTCGACGACTTCCTTCACCGTGTCGGCGCCCAGGGCCCGAATCAACTCGTCCTCGAGGTCGGCGACACACACCTGGAACCCGCGTCGCTCCATCTCGACACGACCGAGGTCGTGCCCGAGTCCGGCCCGCTCCAGGCCGCGTTGGAAGAAGCGCTCCTCCGCAGCGTCGCACAGACCCGCCACATCGACGTTCAGCCCTTGGGGGCCAAGCACGTGCAGGAAGCGCCCGATGCTTGTCACACCGCCGAGCGGAACGACCGGAGAACACTCGGCGTCGAGATCACGGCCCAGGCGGGCGGCCAATTGCTCGACCGCCGCCTGGTCGCTGTGGCCCTCGACGAGGATGACCGTGCGCAGCCCTGTGCGAGCAGCCAGTTCCTGGGCGGCCGCGGCAGCCTCCGGGGCACCACTGCGGCCGGCTGCCCACTCGACGACTGACGATCGGAAACGCCGCATCTGCTCCATCCGCCCGAGTCTCGCACTCCGGCGCGGGCGCTGCGGGGCATTTTCCGGGCCCAACAAGGCGGTCAGCAGTGGCGGTCCGTGGAGCAGACCGGACTGCCGGAGCCGGATCGACCGTCCTTGGAGCTCGGTTCCCTTCTCGTCCGAGGCTGCTGGGGCAGCGTCAGAGAACCTGCAGTCCAGGGGGTTCGATAGCATGCCTGGCGCCAGTCGGCGACGGTGGGCCCGGTGTGGTTGGGGTAGACGGCGCCCCCAGGCAGGTCAGTTGCGCAGGGCCGCCCCTCCCGCCGTAGCCTGTGCGCAGCCGATGCTTCCGACGGCCGGCCTATCAACGCGAAACCGCCCGGGGCACGGCCATTTCTGGCGGACCCGGGCGTTGGCACGCCAGTGGCGGCATCCACCACAGCGACGCCCCGTATACCCCGGGAAGGCCGCTCCAGCCGCGCTTGACCGGGTGCAGGCGGCTGCTCGCCCCCGGGGGATCCGTGCGGCTCGGGTTCAGACAGGGATCCGTACGGCGAGAAGCGCGACGTCGTCCTCGTTCCGCGGAGGGCGGGCCCGCTCGAGCAGATGGTCGGTGAACGGCTCCAGAGGGCGGTGGGCCAGGGACGCAGCGTGCCGGCGGAGCCGGTCCAGGCCCTCGTCCAGGGAACGGCCTGGGGCCTCGATCAGGCCGTCGGTGTACAGCACGAGCGTCGAACCGGGCGGCAGCGACACGGTCGCGTCGACACGGCCCTTCGGGGCTTCATGAGCCCCGATACCCAGGAGGACACCGTGGCCGTCGGTGAGGAAGCGGGCCACGCCGTCGTGCGTGACCAGCAGGGGCGGCGGGTGTCCGGCGTTGGTCCAGGTCATCTCGCACCGCCCGTCCTCGGCCATGGTTGTCCTGGCGTAGACCAGGGTGGCCATGGAGGCTTCGGCGATGTGCAGAGACGCGTGGTCGAGCCACTCGACGATCTTGCTCGGCGGTTCGTGCTGCGCCCAGGCGTAGGCGCGGAGCATGTTGCGCAGCTGCGCCATGCCGGCGGCGGCGTCCAGGTCGTGGCCGACGACGTCACCGATGGCCAGGGCCGTCGCGCCGTCGCTCAGGGCGAAGGCGTCGTACCAGTCGCCGCCGACCTGCGAGGCGTTGGGTGCGGGCAGGTAGCGGGCGGTCATCTCCAGCCCCGGCACGCTCGGCAGCTGGGGCAGCAGATGACGCTGCATCGTCTCGGCGACCTTCCGCTGCCGCTGGTAGAGGCGGGCGTTGGCCAGGGCCAGGCCGGCTCGGCGCGCGATGTCCTCGAGCAGCGCGACGTCGGCCGGGGTGAACGGCTCCGGCCGCTCGGAGCGGCCCAGGGTGATGGCTCCCAGGATCTCCCGTACGCCGCGGATGGGGGCGATGGCCGCCGAGTGCATGCCGGTCACGGTGAACAGGCGGCGCTGTTCCACCGCGATGCCCGAGTCCGGCGGGCCCTGGTACGTCTCCGGCCCGGCCAGCGCGGACGACACGCCCCGCAGGGCCCGGGACAGGGGCATCGGGGAATCCTCCGGTACCGGCGGCATCGGCCCCTGGAGGTCCTCCCTGTTCACCGGGGTCCCGTTCTCCGCGTGCACGACGGCGGGGCGCCACACTTCGTCGCGCTCGGTGATCAGGTCGATGACGGCCCAGTCCGCGAGGCGGGGCAGCACCAGGTCCACCAGTCTGCGCAGAGCCTCGTCGACGTCCAGGGTGGAGGTCAGTGTCGTGGTCGTCTCCGCCAGCAGGGCCAGCCGCTCGAGCTCCGAGAGCGACGCGGCGGGCCGGTCGGGAAGTTCAGCGGGCGGACAGGGAGCGTCGCGAGGATGGAAGATCACGAGGGTGACCGTGTTCCGGTCCCCGACGTCGCAGGGTGTGACCAGCCATGACACCGGCAGGATCGAGCCGTCACCACGCTCGATCCACTCGTCCGCCCCTTGTGCCGTGCGCCCGGCGAAGATGGCCTGCCGCACCGGGCACTGGGCTCTCGCAATGGGCTCTCCGTGGCGGTTGCGGTGCAGTACGTCGTGCGCGTCCCGGCCGACGAGCTCTGCCGCGGACCGGGCCAGGAGCTGTTCGGCGCGGGCATTGACCGCGATGACGCACCCCTGGTCGTCCGTCAGATAGGCGCCGGTATGCAGGGCTCCCAACGCCCCGGTGAGCGCCTCCAGAGCCAAGTCCGGAGATCGTTCGCCGACCGTTTCCGCGGTCTTGGGGTCCGTCATGTGGTTGTCTCCCCTGGCCGAAGTGCCCATGTTGCCGTCCGCCGTCCGTCCCTGCCATCTCTCCACATGCCCCAACGGGAGCATGCGATGCTCACGGGCTCCCCCGGGCCGCAGGCCTCGCACCCGTGTTCGGCGGGTTCGCCCTGACAAGGCGTAGGTTCGGACTCGTCGGCCAGGCGGCCTGCTCGTGGTCCGCCCCGCTCCGATACGCAGGAGGCATCCAGCCCTATGCCGACCCGTGCCGTGCTCGAACCCGGTGACATCCGCCAGATCAAGGAGCACGAAGGACTCGTCGTGCACCGCCACACACGCCGGTCACCCGAGTGAAGTTCGAGCGGATCCACGAAGGCCAACGCGGCCAAGGAGATCGCCGAAGCCACCAAGGACGCTCTGAAGAAGGTGAACAGCCATGCCAGCTGATCCGCTCGAGGATGCCCTGCAGTCGGTGCGCAGCGAGCTCGCGAGCCTCTCCCAACGGGTCGGTCGCCTTGAGGCAGCTTGCCGGGAGGCTGCGCCGCACGACCCTCGGCCACGCTGCCTAGACATCGTCGTTGATCTCTCCTGCGGGGCAACGCGCCCTCGCCCGGCAGCGTCCTTCTGGGCGTGATCGAACTCCATGACCCCGCACCGACTCATCGACTGGCTGGCAGTGAACGGCCTCGCCGTGGCGTCCTGCACCACTGCCCAGCTCGACCTCGCTCGGGCACTTAGTACTCCAGCAGGATTTCGCTGTCTGACCTGCGGGTTCGCTGGGCGGCTGGAGTGTAGCGGGCTGTGGAGTGGTCAGGGGCGGTCTCACGGAGGCTGCCCCTCGACGTGCGACAACGCCGCTGGTAATGGCAGCGGGTGGGAAGGTTTCCCCACGTGATCGCCGAGCGTGCTGCCGAGCAGTGGGACCTTGAACTGGACGACCTCTTCGTGGCTATCGGTCATCGCTTCGGCCGTGTGGAACCTCGCCGCTGCATGCGTGACTATGTACGCGGGCCGCTCGCCCCGGTGGCCCGAAAGAACAGTTGGCAGTTGGCCGAGCAGGCGGGCCACTCCACGCCCGACGGTCTGCAGCATCTGCTCGCTGGCGCGAAGTGGGAGCCCGACGATATCCGCGATGACCTGCAGGGATACGTCGCCGACAAGCTCGGCGATGACAGCGGGGTCCTCATCATCGACAACACCGGGTTCATCAAGAAGGGCACCACCTCCGCCGGGGTCCAGCGCTAATATTCCGGGACCGCCGGCCGCACCGAGCTGTCAGATCGGTGGTGCGACGCGAGGTCGCACGCTGTGAGTGGTTACGTAGGGAGGAGGTCGGCATGACGCCGATGACGTAACCCGGGCCAGTGTCCAAGGCCCGTCCCCTCCCCGACGTGCGTCGCTGGTAACGGCGGGGTGCGAAGCTCGGGGAAGAAGCCCAAGAGCTCCCGTTCCATCCGGGAGCCACAGGGAAGGGGAAGACCGGACGGGTGAAGCTCACTGAACCCTCAACGATGCTCCGTGATGGCAAGCCTCGCAGATGGGAAGCAAGAGCGGGTGCAGGACTGGCCGCTGAGAAGCGGCGGGTGCCGGGCATCGGGTGAACACGCCCCACCTGGATGTGAGCGACCCCGATGCCTACTGGCGGGCCGCCGCGTTGCTCGACACGATCGTGCTGCAGCGGCCGCTGCCCGCCCGGAACGAGCTGTACGGGTACGCGGTCGCCGTGGCGTACATCGAGGCCTCCGGCGAGACCGTCGTCGCGGCTCAAGAGCAGTGGATCCAGTTGATCGAGGACATCAAGGCTCTGCGCGTGGACACCTTCGACCTCGCCGACCGTCTGCGGTCATGGCGAGCCCCGTCGGCTACATGATCCCTTTCCAGTTCCACGGGCGAGGACCGCGGCGGCCGCGCAGGCAGTCGATCCGGTGCTGGGCCTGACCTGCCCATTCGGGGTTGCTAGCCGCGTGCTGGGCGGCATACGTCACCATGCGGAGCTCCCGGGCCCCGGCCAGGATCTCGTAGCCGGGCCAGTCGGTGACGTCTGACCCGTACGCGGCACAGAACTCCTCGTACTCGGTCGCGGTGACCGCGCCGGTTGTCCGTGTGCGTACGGCAGTTGAGACGAGATCCCACTCCGGCGGCCCGAGCGAGAACCGCTCCAGGTCCATCATCACGGGCCCGCTGGCCGTACGAATGAGGTTTCCAGGCCAGGCGTCGCCGTGGACGGCGCAGTCGGGCCGTCCGGCAGGCCGGGCGGCCCACGCTGCCGCCAGGTCCTGGTGGAGGCCGTGCAGCCACGAACGGTCAGCCTTGTGCAGGGTCGTTGCCGCCTGGAGCCGCTCGGTGATCCTGACGAACGGGTCGAGGTAACCGAGCTCGAGGTCCGGGGCCGGGAGCGCGTGGAGCTGGCGGAGCAGCTGCGCGACGTCGCCCGGTGTGCCGTGCTCGTGGGGCGGGAGTTCCTTCCAGAAGGTGACCGGTCGCCCGTCCGCCTCGACCGGCTGCTCGACATCGACCAGGCGCACGGCCGGCACGTCGTTCTCGGCGAGCCAGCGGGCGACGCGCGCTTCCCGGCCTGCGGCCGCGCCCTGCCCGGAACGGGCGATGCGCACGATCACCTGTTGGCCCGGTAGCCGCCATATCTGGTTCTCGGCCAGCCGTACCGGCTCGGCGCCGTCGGTGTCCAGTCCGACGGCTGAGCAGGCCAGTTCGAGGGTCTGGCGGGCGGGCGCGGCTGCCGACGTGGTCATGCCGAGACGGTAGCGGTGATGCGCTCGCGCAGGCCTACGGCCTCCTGAACGCGCGGATGTTTGGAGGCAAAGGCGCCAAGCTGCCGAAGGTCATCGGCGGCGCGGCGGGATGTAAGCCGGCCGACCTCGTCCAGGGCGTCATGTCCGATCACCGCAGCCTGCTGTGGGTCACCCTTGGCCATCATGAGCGCGGCGAGCTTGGTACGGGAGATCGCCCGGGACCGCTTGAAGGCGTCCGAGTGTCCCTTCACTGCGGTGTAGAAGCGGCTGGCCGCGCGGCCGGGGTCCTGACCGGCGAGGATCGCGAGGTCGAACAATGCGTGGGCGGTGTCGCCGTTGTGCTGCGCCTCGTCGTAGTAGGCCATCCACGGCGGGTCTTCCGCAGGGCGGGACTGTGCGAAGGCGTCGTCGGCTTCTCCGACGGCGGCCATGCAGTCGCGTACGTTGCCCAACTTCCCGAACGCTCGAGCGCGCGCCGTCTGGAGCATCGCCTGCTCGGTTGCAGTCAGCCGGTCGCGGCGCACCAGGCCCTTTTCGGCATAGGTGAGCCCGTCGTCGGGCTGGCCGATCCACACGGCCTGGCGGGCGAGGAAGCTGTACGTCTTGGCGCGCAGGTGCCAGTCTCCGGCCTCCTCCGCGCAGTCGGCGGCGAACTTGAACGTGGTGGTGGCTTCGTCGTGTGCGTAGGAGTCGAACGCGGAGGCGCCCACGACGATGCCGAGACGGGAGACGGCGGCGAAGAGGTCGGCGCGCAGGTATTGCGGGCACTGGGCCTGAAGAAGCCCCGCGGACCACTGCATGGCCCGGCCGGCGACGTCGCGGACCATGCCGCCGCCGCCGAACTTGTTGTCCCAGCCGCTGATTGCGGTGGCGACCTCTTGGATCTGGTCGATGTGGCTGGCGCCGATGGACTCAGGCAGTGCCAGGCTGGACGGGGCGAATGCCTGGGTGACTTCTATGGGGGCGATGGCGGCAAGGCCGCTGGCTTGGAGGAACGAGCGTCGGTCCACGGGATCATGGCTCCCAGGGCGAGAGGGTGGTTCGTCACTGCCCAGGATGCGCCCTGCTCGCACCAGAACCGTTCCCTCCGCCCTGGCCGCAGCGCGCTTATCGGCATCAGCGCGGTTCTTATCGGCATCGCGAGGGTCGAAAGCCATCGGCCATGCCCGGTCGAAGACGCCACCGGTGCCAAGGATGTCGTCGAGGCGCTTCGCCAAGTCACACTGGCACGACGGGTACTTGCCCTTCTCAATATTCAGGATCACATCGTCGCTGACCTGTACTAAGCGCCCCAGAGCGCGAGCCGACAGCTCCTCCGCCTTGCGCCGAGTGCGTAGCTCGTAGCCGAACCACTCCTGCGGGGATGCTGTTGGGTCGAGCTTCTTCTCTGGCTGCGGCATGTCCCGTCCCCGTCGTCGCGATGCCGAACATTCCAGCTCTCGGCATCAGGCTCTGCACGATCTCGGTGCGCTCTGCCTGAATGGTTGCTGATCGGTTCGGTCCCAGTACACACCGCAACTTCCCCCTGCTGCAGGGGGTTCCGGCAGAACGGACGGAGCAGAGATGAGCGCACTCCTCGACACCCCTGACACGGACACTCCGATTCGAACGACGTCCAGAAGCAGGCGCGGTCAGCTCGACATGACCTTCAGCGTGGAGGCTGAGCACCTGACGGGCGTCCGGCGCATTCTGCGCGCACACCTGCGCTGGTGGCACATCGACGCCGAGACCTCCGACCGGCTGCTCGTCGCCATCAATGAGCTGCTGACGAACGTTCTGGAACACACCGCACCGGACGACTCCGGTTGCCGAATGGTGAGCCTTCTCGTCCAGCAAGTCCCCGACGGCGTCACCGCGATCGTCCGCGACAACGACCCCCGCCCCCAGTGCCTGTGACTGTGAAGCCACTCGCCGAATGCGGGCGCGGCCTGGCCCTTGTACGCGCCCTGGTCGACGAGTCGTCCGTCTCCACCACCGGCGCCGGCAAGGACGTCTGGGTCTTCGTGTCAGACCCGGGATCCCTCGAGCGCCCTTGACCCCGTCCCTCTCTGGAGTTCCTGATGTCCCCCGCCCCTCTTGTCTCGGAGCACGCCGCAAGCGCGAGTCCACAACGCCACGTATCGAAGTGGGAACCCCCACTCAGCGCCGCTGTGCCTGCCAAAGTTGCCGCAAAGGCGCGCGCTTGGCAGCCACTCAACCTGACGGCCGTCTTCGACAACCTGGACGAGGTCCTTGGGGAGCAGAGGCCCGCCGTGGACGACGTCGACGAGCCTTGCGAACGCTTGCGCGGCAACCTGATGCAGCTATGCAACATCGCGGTGGCCGACCCCCAGTTCCCGCCGAGTACCGAGGTGTTATGCCTCGTCGAACAGGCCCGCAGCCTTCGGAATGAGGAGATGCCCGGGGACTACTGGCGGGGCCTCGGGCTCCCGCGCCGGCTCGCGTGGACGACAACGGAACTCGTGGAACGCCTGATCGCCACTCGGCAAATCAAGGACGTCGACTGATGCACGACCCAAGAGCCCCACACCCTGTGCCCCCGCCCGTCACTGTTCTGCCGGCGGCCGACGCCTACGACTACGGATACTTCCTCACCCGGCTCGCCGATCCGCGGCTGCTGGATCGAAGCATCGCCCTGCGCTCCCTCCAGATTCCATTCCTCGCCGTTCCGGTAGGCGGCTCGCGCCGCGGCGGCTACCACACCGTCTCCTGCCTCTGCGTCGGCCTGCTCGTACGCGACGAACTGCAGGGACGGCACGGCTATCCGAACGTGCGCCTGCGCTGGTCTCCGTATCCGGATGCCTGCCACATCGTGGCGTGGGGCGAGCACGAGCCCGCTCAACGGTGGGACAACGCCGTGCTGGGCCGCTTCTACGGCTACAGCAACACCGCCATCGCCGCATTCGTGTGCCGCTCTGCCGCTGCGGTGCTCGCGGCCCTACGGCCCCTCTTCGGCGTTCCCGAGCCGTTCCCCCGCGGCTTCGTAGAGCGCCGAAGAGGGCCCCAACTCCCCATCGAACGAGCAGCCCGAGAGGAAGAGTGCGCATGTGTCGGCATGATCCCCCCTGTCCTACAGCTGAGGCGCCCGATCGTGAGGCCGCCAGGGTTGTCGCGCGCCACGCTGATCAGGGCTGGGCGCTGCTCTGCAACGGCTTCCTGGTCTTCGAGGACACGGGCGGCTTGTTGCCGGACGGCAATGTTGTCGCGCCGCACCGGCCGACCGCTCCCGCAGAGCGAGCCTCCGCGTGAACCGGCGTCAGTTCTACTGGAATGGCCTTCGTGTGCCATTCATCGCGCCCTGGACGAGCGAGAGGTACGTGCGGTCGCCATCGTGCTGCGGCGTGGTGTCGGCGGCGATTGGCTACGCGGACGAGTACAGCAGGGCAGACCGACGGAACGGCACGCTGAGGATCAGGGTGTCGGCCACGCGCGGGCTCGGGCGACCGCTTCTCGCTGGTGTGCACACGCTGCGTCAACGGCAGGCGATGAGCCACATGCTCTGCCAGGTCTGTGGCGAGAGCACCTTCGGCAGAAGCGACGGACGCCATCTCTTCCTTGTGCGTGCCGCGAACGGACCATTGCCGAGGGCGAGACCCCAGGTACACGAGAACTGCGCTGTCGAGGCCGTGCGGGACTGCTCGCACTTGCGGAAGGGCTATACGGCGTCGCTCGTGGAGTTCGCCCCGGCCTGGGGCGTCGCCGGCATCGTGTACGACCCCAAGACCTTCAGGCCTTTGCCCTGCGACAACGACGACGGGCTCACGTACGTGGCGTACGACGACCCGAGAATCCGCTGGACCCTCGCCGTAGGTGACGCGGTTGTCCTGCAGGGCTGTACCACCGTCGACCTGGACGACCTCGTGGCTTGCGCCACGGCCTAGAAGACCGCCCGGCGGTCCGGCTGCTTCGGCCCGGCCCCTCGGGCGGTGCAAGACCTCCGGCGCGGGAGCACCCTCACGACCCTCCCCTCGTGAGCCAGGAGCCCCGCCGGGGTCCGCACCTCCCGGCCGCGCACCGGGCCGGAACTCGCGGCGCGTGCCCGCCGCCCCCTGTCCCCCCGTGGGGCTGCGCCGGACAGTGAACGTCCAGCGCAGCCAGCGAAACCCGCCTGGCATCAAGGGCGCCTGACCCTGCTCCGGTGCACGGGCTCAGCACCACTTCATCAGCACAGCCCACACGACTCGGATGGAGAACCCCATGACGAACCTCGGCCTGCCGACGGTCCCCGCACAGACGTCGCGCGACGTTGGAGGTGGAGTTGCCTTCGCCGTGAAAGGCCACCACTTCACCGCGCCCGCCGATCTGGATGTGGCCGCGCTGGCGGAGGCGTCCACGGTGCCGCTTTCGGTGATCGTGCAGGTCACCAAGCGCTGCGACTTCGACTGCACGATGTGCTCCGAGACCCTCCAGATGCCCGACCCCACGCTCGACCAGCTCAACATGATGCGGCAGAACCTGGCCGGCGTCGGCCGCATCTTCCTCTCCGGCGGCGAGCCGCTGATGCGCCGAGACTTCAGCGACATCGTGGACATGTGGCACAACGACGCGATCCTGGCTGTCCCCACCAACGCCACCCACGGCAAGGTCCACGCCCGCAACATCGCCGGCAAGGTCGCCTACGCCAACGTCGGCTGGGAGGGACCGAGGGCCTACTTCCAGCGGATTCGCGGCGACTACGACAAGACGATGGCCAGCACGCGCGCTCTGCTCGACGCAGGCATCCCCATCTCCATGTCCACCGTCGTCACCCGCTCCCTGCTGCCGGCACTGTCCTACACCGCGCAGATCGGCGACGTCCTGGGCGCGGGAAAGCTCAAGCTGATCATGCCGCTACGCAAGGGCAACGCCCTCAAGATGGACGAGAGCGAGTTCATCACCAACGAGGAGGCCGAGGCGGCATTCGCCCGCCTGGCCGCCGACCGCACACAATACCGCTGGACTCCCGCGCTGCGCCTGACGACGTGGACCCCCGAGAACGAGGGCCACATGATCGTGATCGAGCCGAACGGTGTCGCGCGCGCCTGGCCCGTGTACGACGAGAAGGACCTGTGGCTGAACCTGGGCAACGTGCTGGAGGAGCCGATCAGTGAAATCTGGCAGCGCTACCCCTACAAGGTGAACCACTTCAACAAGTACCTCGGCCGCACCATCGCCACCGTCAGCCAGGGGGCGTGACGTGCTGGAGATGACCAACCTGGGCTGGCCCGTGACGCCCTACGGTTCCACAGCCCAGATCGTGAAGAAGCCGCGGCGCCTGCTGACCGGCATAGCCGCGCTGTGGGCCGACGACGACGGCAGCCCGGTGCTCATGAGCGCAGCAGCGGTGTTCTTGGACGTCCATCGCACCAAGCCCGTCACCGTCACCGACGGCACGGTCAACTTCGGGTACCGAGCCCTCGCTGCTGAAGGCCCCGACGACACTGAGCGGCTTCTCTCGGCGCTGGACGTCCTGTTCGTCCAGGCCCGCCGCGATGCACCTGCCATCACCTGGCACGCCGCACAGGACGACCTTCACGTCATGGAGGCACTGCGTCCCGGCCGGGCCGGCGTCACCGGGTTGAGCGAGGCCTGGGCCGGACGCTCGCACCCGGAGAAGGGCATCGCCCGCTGCGTGGACACCGCAAAGGACGTCGGTCCGGACGGTCTCCTGGCCAAGACGGCGGATGCCGCCGGGCTCCCGTTCGGGCCGTGGTTGAGGCCTTTACAGGATCAGGAGCACACCCAGCAACTCTACGAGCTGCTTCTCAAGCACCCTGACGATCCGACGTCCAAGGCCCTGGCCACCCAGGGCGCCGCCATCGGTGCTCTCGCGCAAGCCCTCGTCACGGCCTTCATCGGTGGCCGGCACCTGGACCACCTCACCTGGGACACACCGCCGAACGCGTTCGAGGCAGTCCGGGACGCCGCATGCGACGAGTTCCCTGACCTGTTCCACCCCTCGCTGCCGGCCTAGCCAGTAGCGTCGTCGCGGGCCCTGGACACCCGGTCCGAGGCCCGCACCCCAAGGACACACATGATCACAACCAGCAGCATGGAAAGGCCTACCCAGGCCCCACCCGGCCGCCGGACCGGCGCAGTTCGGATCGCCTCCATCGACGTCGAGTGGACGGACAAGCTCGTTCAAGGCGGCAACAGGCCGTTCTGCTACTCGATCGTCTGGCTCGACCTGCGCGCCGACACCTCCACCGACCTGGCTGACGTACCGTACGAGTTCACCAGCGTCTACGTCGAAGACCCCGGCGAACAGGACAGCCTGGTCAAGGCCGCCGCCGCAACGCTGCGCACAGCCACTGAGCACGCCGACGTCATCACCGGCCATCAGCTCTGCTCCGACCTCGCTGTCCTGGCCAACAAGGCTCCGCAGGACGCCGACCTGCAGCGCGCCCGCGGCGACTGGAAACAGCGCAAAGCCACCGACGCCGAAGTCCGGTACGTCGACACCCGCTACGACGCCGGGCACCTCCTCGAGGGCCACTCCCGCCGGCTCGTGGACGTCTGCACCGAGATCGGCCTGGACGTCACGCAGCCCGAGCTGCTGCGCACCTCCATGCCCGCCCTGCACCGGAAGTGGACCGAGACCGGCGACGTCGAGGGCCGCGAACGCGTCAGCGTCCTCAACCTGCGCCACTCCCTGTCCACCGCCTTTGTGGCCGCCCGTTCCGACGGGCTCGGCCACTGGGCACCCGAGGGATTCAACGTCAACACGGCCCTCGCTACCGGCGCCAAAGGGGCCTGGGGATGGCTCGACCACCCGACCTTCACCAACCTCCTGGAGGGTACGTGCCCATCCGCGACACGGCCGTTATCGCCATCGAAGGCACCCAAGCATCGGGCAAAACGACGCTCATCCACGCGCTGACCAGTCACTTCCGTGAGCAGTCCATCAACGTCGCCTGCACAGGCGAGCCAGCCCGCGTCAGCCCTTTCCTCGAAGAGATCGTCATGCACGGCAAGGGCACCTTCGACCTCATCGCCGAGGTGGACCTGTTCGGCCAGCAGCTCTCCGTGCCACTGCGCGCCGCCCGCCATCACCAGCTCCTGATCGCTGACAAGACCCCCGCGAACGTCGTTGCGCTCTCCCGCCTCGTCCTCGACGAGACGGACCCGAAGGTCGCTCCGGTCCTCGCAGCCCTTGAAGCCGTCTGCCGGGCCTGGATGCCGCAGACCTATGACGCGATCGTGTACTGCCGCGACCGCTTCGACCAGAAGGCCGGCGGCGACCGCATGCGTCAGAAGCTCCTCGGCCTCCAAGAGCGGGCAGACTCGGTCATCTACCAGACCTGCAAGGACACCAAGGTGCCCATTCTTGACCTTCCCAGCGGGCTGACGACGGCCGCACGTGTCCAGTGGATCGACAAGGAGTTGAGCCGCGTGGGACTCATCGCCACCGCCTGACCCTCCAGGACTAGACGAGTCATTCCGAATGCTGACGGTGTGTCCGGGAACGCAGACAGGGCTTCCAAGATCGTTGTGTGACGAACAACCTGGACGCCCTGCTGACCGCACTGTACGTGAAGATCGACGACGAGCTCGGAGGTACCCGAAGGCTTGGCCGACCGCCGCAGCTGACGGATTCCGAGCTGGTCACCCTTGCCGTCGCGCAGGCTCTGCTGGGCTTCACCTCGGAGTCGCGCTGGCTGCGGTTCGTGGACTCCCGGCTGGGAGCGATGTTCCCGTATGTGCCCAGGCAGCCAGGCTGGAACAAGCGGCTGCGGGCAGCGTTGCCGCTGGTCAAGAAGGCAATACGGCTACTGGCCGTCGATACGGACTTCTGGTTCGACAACCACTGGATCATCGACTCCACGCCGGTGGAGTGTGGCCGCTCGCGTCCGACGGTGAAGCGGTCGGACATGGTCGGCTGGGCCGGATACGGGTACTGCGCCTCGCACTCCCGGTTTTTCTGGGGTCTGCGCCTGTTCCTGGTGTGCACCCCGACCGGGATGCCCATCCTGTGGGCACTGGCGAACCCGAAGCTGGACGAGCGGGAGGTGCTGTCGGCGATGCTGGACCGCGAACCGCACCTGGCCACGGACCGGCCGGCCCTGCTGGTGATCGCGGACAAGGGCTTCGCCTCCAAGGAGTTCGAGGCCGATCTGGCCTTCCAGGGCGCGGAGTTGCTGCGTCCCTCCTTCAAGCGCGAGAAGAAGCGCAAGGGCGAGAGCCTCCTGAAGTCGGTGCGGCAGCTGATCGAGTCGGTCAACGACACCCTCAAAGGCCAGCTCGACCTGGAACAGCACGGTGGCCGGACCTTCGAAGGTGTCGCCGTCCGCGTCGCCCAACGCATCCTCGCGATGGCCGCCGCGATCTGGCACAACCACAAGACCGGCCAGCCCGTCATACGATCCTTGATCGCTTATGACCACTGATCACATCGTGTAGGGTCTCGCAGCCCGTGGCATAGAGCGGTGCCGTGACCTGCGGCTTCTGCGGCTGACTCACAGCTTGGCCGGAGGGTTCTGTCTCACGAACGCGTCATTTCCTACGGAGGGGACGGCGCACCTGCACCCTCCCCCATCCACAAGCCTCGGGCTGTTCCCGGTGCGGCTTCCGGACCGTCCTGGACCCGCCGCGGCCGTGATCACGGCCGTGACACCACCGGCCCCACGGCCGCCGGAGCGGGAACCACGCGTCAGAAGGACGGATGCCCCCCGTCGGAGCGGGGGGCATCCGTCCTTCTCACGAGGATTCAGCAGACGGCCGCCTTGGCCGAGTCCCTCGAGGCGGCGGACGAGGTGACCGCCGGGGCCGGGTCCTGCATCCGCCACAGCGTGCTGCGCAGATCGGAACCGCGGACGAGTTGTATGCGCCAGGGATCGATCCGCAGCACGTGGTAGCCGGGATCGTCGGGACCGCCATGCCAGTAGTGGACCGGGTCGTAGCCCACACCCGGCGGACCGCCCCGCTTGTACAGGTCCCACGCATGAAGCTTGGATTCCTCGTCGTCGGCCCAGGTGGAGAAGCTGTCCACGAAGACCGCGTTCTGACGGGGATTCCAGTACGCGTACGTCGTGTGGGGGTTGCCCGCGAGGTGCGCGCTCTTGACGGGGGTCCGGTACGCGGCGAGCCAGCCGACCGGCACGCCGTCGACGATCTCCCACACGGGCAGCAGCACACGAGCGCGCGGGCGGTGCTGACGGTCGACAGTGATCATGGTCGCGTACTTGATGTCGCGGATGTAGTCGAGGAAGGAGTCCTGGATCTCGGAGAACTCGCTGACGGTATCGGTCATGAGTCTGTCCCTTCGAGGCTCAGCGGGAGACTGGGACGTTGATTCGCTCAGCGGCAGCGTCCACCGCGGCGGAGGGCTCGCCGTCCCGCCGGGTGCGCAGGCCGAAGGCGCTGATGACCGCGGCGACGACGGCTGCCGCGAACGGGACGAGCAGGCCGGCTCGGTAGCCGTCCAGCAGTGCGGCAGGAGTCTTCGCGTGCGTGGCGGCCACGCTGACGGCGGTGACTGCGGAGAGTCCGAGGGCGGCACCGAACTGGAAGGTGGTATAGAGAAGGCCGCCCGCGAGTCCTTGCTCCTCCTCCGCGATCCCTTCCGTGGCCACGATGGTGAGCGGGCCGTACGCCAGGGAGAACGCGAGGCCGAGGATGATCAGGCTCGGGAACATCGTCGCGTAGCTCCAGTCCGCACCCAGCGGGAGGAACAGCCCGTAGGAGAGCACCGCGAGCAGGAGTCCCCCGAAGATCACCTTGGCGGTGCCGAAGCGGTTGACCAGCCGTGGGGTGAGGGTCGGCGAGAGAATCGCGTCGACCCCGATGACCAGCATCGCGAAGCTCGTCTGCAGCGTCGACCAGTCGCGCAGTTCCTGGAGATACAGCACGACCAGGAACTGGAAGCCGAAGAACCCGGCGGCGAACAGCATCGCCGAAAGGTTCGCCCGCACCAGGGAGCCGTTGCGGAAGATGCCCATGCGTACCAGGGGCTCGACGGAGCGCCGTTCGATGACGAGGAAGGTCGCGAAGAACGCCAGCCCGGCCAGCAACGTTCCGACGCTGGCGGCGATCCCGGCGTGGGCCGCACGCTCGACGCCCAGCACGATCAGCACCAGGGCAGCGGTGACGGTGAGCGCGCCGGCAGCGTCGACGCGCTTACCGGATCTGTCGGGGCGCGCCGACTTGGGGACGAACGCGAGGGCCGCGACGAGGATGAGGAAGGAGAGTACGACCGGGGCGAAGAAGACCCACCGCCAGCCGACGGCGGTGAGCAGCCCGCCGGCGACCAGACCGATCGTGAAGCCTCCTGCAGCGGTGCCCGAGTAGATGAGCAGTGCCTTGTTCCGCTCCGGCCCCTCGGCGAAGCCCGTGGTGATGATGGACAGACCCGCCGGGGTCATGAAGGCTGCGGCGACGCCCGTGATGAACCGCGCGACGATCAGCATCCACCCCTCGGTGGCGAATCCGCCGAGCCCGGAGAACAGCAGGAAGACGGTGAGCCAGAAGACGAACATCTGACGGCGTCCGAACAGGTCGGCCGCCCGTCCGCCGAGGAGCATGAAGCCGCCGTAACCGAGTACGTAGGCGCTCATGACCCACTGCAGCTCACCGGTGGAGAGTCCGAGGTCGGCGCGGATCGACGGCAGCGCCACATTGAGCATGGCGACATCGATGCCTTCGAGGAAGATCGCGCCGCACAGCACGAGCAGGATGCCCCACTTGCGTGTGCTCAGTCCGCCCGAAGCGCTCAAGGCACTCATGATGATGAACTCCTTCCGGAGTGTGAGGTGTTGTCGGTGCCTCAAGCCTTCGCCACAACCCACCTGGGAACAACAGCGGTGATCGCGACGTTCGGACAGCCAGGCTTACCGATCCATGTCTGCACCCATCCCGGAGACGTACGTGGACCAGAACGAGCTCGACTGCTTTCTCGTACTCGCCGAAGAACTGCACTTCGGCCGTACCGCCACCCGCCTGCATCTCTCCCGCGCCCGGGTGAGTCAGCTCATTCAGAAGCTGGAGCGCCGCGTCGGAGCGCCTCTGTTCACGCGCACGAGCCGACGTGTGGCCCTCACCAGCCTGGGCAGCCGCCTCCGTGACGACCTCAAACCTCACTACCGCGGCATCGAGAACGCCCTGGCGCGTGCCGTCGCCTCGGCACGCGGCATCGAAGGAGTCCTGCACGTCGGCTTCTCCACGCCCTTGGCCGGAGAGATGGTGATGAAGACGATCGAGAAGCTGCGCACCACCCATCCCGAACTCGCCGTCGAGGTATGCGAGGTGCCGCTCTCCGATCCGTACGGAATGCTACGAAAAGGCGATTTCGACCTCCAGCTGGCGGACTTCCCCGTGCACGAGGACGACTTGACCCGCGGCCCCACACTCCTCGTCGAGGACAGGGTGCTGGCTGTCGCGGCCGGGCATCCCCTGGCCGGACGGAACACGGTGACACTTGAGGACCTGGCCCGGGTGCCGTTGCTGACGATCGCGGGAGACATCCCGGAGTACTGGCTGGAGCATCAACTGCCGACGCGCACACCCAGTGGCAGGCCGATCGAGCAGGGGCCGTCCGTCACCAACTTCCAGGAGGCGCTGACACTCGTCGCCGGCGGCAAGGGAGCCTTGCTGTCAGGGGCACACATCGCCCTCTACCACGGCCGTCCCGGTATCTCCTACGTCCCGGTGGAGGGAGAAAAGCCCCTCGGATACGGCCTGATGTGGCGGTCCGACGGCGGCAACCGGGCGATAGAACTCTTCGGTCGCATAGCACGCGAGATCGCACGGGACATGGCTCCGGCTGATCCCAGGAGAGCGATACCCGGCTGATCAGCCACCCCGAGGCGTCGGCCCCGGGTGATGAAGTCCTCGGCCGAACCGGCCTCCCCGTCGACCGGCTGACGAGTCAGTGGGAGGAGACAGGACAAGCTGCAGGTGGCCGGTACTTCTGGTGCCTGAACGGTCTGAATTCCCCGGGATACGGGCGTCTGTCGGCGTTCGGCCGCTGGGGCCATCCGATAGCCAGCCAGCCCCGGGCCAGTGGCCGCAGCTCAGGGAGGGGGCGGTGCCCCATCGCAGCGCGACGCCCGCAGCGCGCCCTTGACGGCGGCCACTGTCCCGCACCCTGATGACGCGGGTGGCCCCAGCGCTGTCGGATGTCAGCCACTCGGGGTCGTGGCCATCCCTCCCGTCGCCTGTGAAGCCAAGGTGTCAGCGCCGCATCCGTCGATGGGCGGACCAGAAGGTCCGTCACCCGAAGGGATGAAAGCTCCGACCAGGGAGTCTCACTACAGCGGCATAAGTGCCACCGTTGTGCCATCGTGATTGAAAGTCACGAAACCTGAGACCCTACACATCGGAATGACTCGTCTAGAGTCCCCTCGGCAACCGCACCGTTGGAGGACTCCGTGCCCGCTCGCCCGATCAACGACGTCATGATCATCCTCGAGCGCCGCTTCGGCGAGACCACCGAAATCTGCCTCGCCGAACGCCGCAACACCGGATACGCCGACGGCCGCCTGAACCTCCCCTCCGGCAAGGTCGAAGAAGGTGAGGACATCTTCGACGCCGTGATCCGCGAAACGCACGAGGAGGTCGGCCTCCGGCTGCACCGTGACGCTTTGCGCCTGGTCCACGTCATGTACTTCCGGAACCCCGAGGGCGAGACCCGCATCGGCTGGTTCTTCGCGGTCAGCGAGTACCGGGGCGAACCAGTGAACCAGGAGCCCGCCAAGTGCGCGGGCCTGAGCTGGCACCGCCCCGACGACCTCCCGGACAACACCGTGCGTTACAACGCACTCGGCATCGGCCACGCCTTCAAGGGAGAGCCCACTTCGGCTCACTGGCACGACTGGGACGAAGTAGGATGGAGCTGACGGCGACTGCCGCGACCCTCTAAACGGTGTCGAGGTCTCACTCATCTACGAGAGCGATTGCCATCGTCGCTGATCAGCGGCTGAGTGCCATCTTCGGGGTTGGACAAGACAAGAGAGAGTCTGGTGAACGCCAGACCAACCGGGCCCTGCCGCAGCAACTCTCGTTCGTCGGGCCCTCTGTGGTGAAGGATGTCGGCAAGATTGTTCAGGAGGGCGTCTGTCTCCGGGCCGAGCGCTCCCCCACCCAGCCGAGCTATGCCCGCGAGACCACACATGTACTTCCCTTTCCGCGGCGTGCCGGGTGGTTCTGAGTCCCATCAGGTCGTGCGGGCCGCTTAGTAGCTGTTGTCGTTCCGATCTTGAGCGGTGTCTGTCGAACGGGAGTCTCGATTGGGTGGTCGCGGGGCGCTCGGCGCATACGAGTAGGGCCTCCTGAGCAGCTCGTTGGTGTCGAATCACCGAGCAGCATCAGGAGCCCCGGTGCCGCAGTCTTCCGTGTCGATGGGCGGGCGGTCCAGTTCAGTCCCGCTGGAGTGTGACTGCCTGGCTCACCGGTTCGGAAACGCCGCGGACAACGGGTTTCGGCAGGCGCGCTACCCGACGGACATGACGGACGCGGAGTGGGCCGTGGTCCGGCCGCTGCTGCCGGTGTGGGCCGCCCCCGGTCAGGCGCCGGTGGCGGCCGGGACGGGGTCCGGACCGGGTCCGGAGCCGATGATCTGTGCGAGCAGGTTGAGGCCGGGACGGTCCACGGGTCGGGCGTTGGCATTGAGGATGACGACTGCAGCCTGGTGTTCGGGGGCTATGGCCAGCAGGCTGCGGTAGCCGCCGGTGCCGCCGGTGTGGAACAGGATCCGGTGCTGGCTGCGGGGCAGGTTGGCCGAGATCCAGCCGGGATGAACAACGGCTCTGGCGTTGATGCGGTGGGCGGTGGTGTGGGTGATAGCGATGGCCTCGGCGAGTTCTTCGGGTGCGGGGCCGATCTGGGCCCGGGCCAGCGTGAGCAGGTCGGGCACGGTGGAGTGCAGGCCGCCGGCGCCGGCGAGGGCGGCCAGGTGCCAGGGCGGGCGGGGGCGGGCGGTGCGGGAGTGGCCGGCGGCCAGTCGTGCGGTGCGTCCGGGGTCGAGAACCACGTGGGTGTCGGTCATGCCGAGGGGCCGGCAGATCTCGGCCTGAATAAGCGCGTCGTAGTCGGTGCCGGTGTGGCGTGCCAGGGCGAGCCCGAGCAGGCCGGCGCCGAAGTTGGAGTAGCGGAAGCGGGTACCGGGCACCGACCGCAAACGGGTGCGCCGCAATCCGTCCAGCAGGAGTTCGCCCGTGCAGCCGGCGTAGGGGTCCGATCGGAACAGGCCTCGCGGCAAGAGGCCTTTGGGCAACCGGGGCAGGCCGGAAGTGTGGCAGGCCAGGTGAGCCAGCTTGATGACCCCGCCGCCGCGTTCGGGAGCCGTGATGTCGCGGGGTAGCAGGTCGCGAAGCGGTTGGTCCAGTCCCACGACGCCACGCACGGTGAGCTGGGCCAGGGCCAGCGCGGTGAACGTCTTGGTGACAGAACCGATCTCGAACAGCGTGCCGGGGTCTGCACCGTGCAGTGCGGACTGCCCGCCCCGGACGGCACCCACCACGACGACGCCACGCTGTCGGGTGCCGAGCCGCTCCGCCGTTCGTCGTACCAGATCATCGAGGAGCGAGGTCATGATCGTCAGGCCTCCGTCCGGCCGAACAGGCGTCGGCCGCCGTATTTCTTGTGTACGGCCTGCTTTGAGACCCCCAGCGCCTCGGCGATCTCCGTCCACGTTGTCCCTGCCGCCCGCGCCCGGTACACCAGAACCTCTTCCTGTCCTTCCAAGCGGTGGCGCAGCGCGGCTGCCTCGCGCAGTGCTTCGATGGGATCGGTGTTCTCGGTGATCGACGAAATATCAACTCCAGTCATGAGTCAACCTTAGTTGACCCCCCTCTCAATCGTCAACCTAAGTTGACCGCACCGGTGAGGTGCCGAGAGTGTCGCAATCGGAGGAGCCAGGGGGCACGCGATGTCTTCATCACCGATGTAAGTGTCCTTCCGATCTTGAGCGGTGTCTGTCGAACGGGAGTCTCGATTGGGTGGTCGCTGGGCGCTCGGCGCATACGAGTAGGCCGCCTTGAGGATCTCGTTGGCCCGTCGCAGCTCGGCGTTCTCGGTTTTGAGCCGCCTGATCTCCGCGGCCTCCTCAGAGGTGACGCCGGGACGCTGGCCGGCGTCGACCTGGGATTTGCGGACCCACGTCCGCACTGTCTCCGCGGCACCGATGCCCAGCTTCGCGGCGACCGCCTTCATCGCGGCCCACTCGGTCGGGTAGTTGGGGCGGATCTCCGCGACCATGCGCACTGCACGCTCACGAAGCTCGGCAGGGTAGGGGGATGGACGAGCCATGACTCGATCCTCTCAGGGAATCGAGCCTCCACCAGACCCGGAGCGGTTCAAGGACCCTACGCGTGTGGGGTCTGTTGACGCTACAGCGATTGTGGGTGAGTTGCGGGAGATGTACGAGCAGGCCCGCACGGCCGACGGCATGCCCGCAGACACGGAGCTCTACAGCGCGCCGATTTGGACGGAGAAGAACGTCGACGTCCTTGCCACGGCCAAGGAAGAAGTGCGGCGAGCCGCCGCGCTCAAGCGGGTGTTGCTGTGGCAGTACCTTCGCGAGCAAAATGACGACATCAGCGTACGCGCAGCAATGCCGATACCGACGACCCTGTGCGCGTCGTCGGTATCGGCATTGGAGCAGGAGGCCGGGCCGCGTGCCACACGTCGGCGGCCGGCCCGGCTGTCGCCCACGGCCGTCAGTCTGCCGCGAGCATCCCTTCACGCAGTCGCTTCAGGGTGCGCGACAGGAGGCGGGAGACGTGCATCTGGGAGCAGCCGAGTCGTTCGCCGATCTGTGACTGGGTCAGTTCCTCGACAAAGCGCAGATGGATGATCTGCCGGTCCCGCTCGTCGAGATCGGCGATCAGCGGGGCGAGGGCGTGGAAGTCCTCGACGAGCTCCATCCCGGGGTCCTCTACACCGATGAAGTTCATCAGCGCAGCCTCGCCCTCCTCGCTGTCGTTGTTGACCGCGGCGTCCAGCGAGGTGGAGTGGTAGCCGTTGGAGGCCAGCCGCGCCTCGATGACCTCTTCCTCGGAAAGGTTCATCAGAGCCGCCAGTTCGGCGACCATGGGGGCGCGGCCGAGTCGGGTTCGGAGTTCCTCGGTGGCGCGGGCGAGCTCCACTCGCGCCTCCTGCAGGCGCCGCGGGACATGTACGGCCCACGAGGTGTCGCGGAAGAAGCGCTTGATCTCTCCGACGATGTAGGGGATGGCGAAGCTGGTGAACTCGACCTCGCGAGACAGCTCGAACCGGTCGATCGCCTTGATCAGGCCGATCATGCCGACCTGAACGATGTCCTCCATGTCGTCACCGCGACTGCGGAACCGGCCGGCCGCGTAACGGACGAGGGACATGTTCATCTCGATGAGGGTGTTTCGCGCGTACTGGTACTCGTGCGTCCCCTCCTCGAGCGTGGCCAGTTGCTCGAAGAACAGCTTCGACAGGGCGCGGGCGTCCTTCGGCGCGGTCCTCCGAGGGTCGGGCACCTCTGGCAGCGCAGCGATACCGGTTTTCGTGGTCGCCGTCCGCAGGGCCGTTGCCACCGTCGTCATGCTTCATCCCTCCCATGCCGTTCGGTTTTCTCTTTCGCCCCCGTGAAGTCGCTGAGCGGCGCCTACCCCCCTCGTTGTCCCTTATCCATTTCAATTCGGCCAGAGTGTGTCCGAGTTCAGGGGGGTGCCTCGGCAGACAGGGCTTGGCGTGCGCCCCCACGGAATCTGCCTCCCTCCAGGCCGTGGGTGCGGCCGCTCTGGGTAGGCGCACAGGTCGGAGGCCGCCGACGGAAGGGTGAGGAACATGCTGCTTCGGAGGAGCCGAAGGAACAGGGATGATCGAGCGACTTCGGCGGGACTGCTCACCCTCGCGGTGATCTGCTTGATTATCTGTCTGGTATTGCTCCTCGGGCCGGGAACGCGGGGGATGTGGACCTGCGTGGCGGTCGTCGGAACCGGGCTCGTCTTCGTTTTCAGCCTGGTCAACGGGCTCCGGCCGAAGAAGTGGTCCCGCCGGTGACGGCAGGCTCGGTGAACTCACGGCTGGCCACCACAGCGGACACGTGAGGCGCCGTCACGCCCGCCCGAGTACCGGTCGCGCCGCTGGAACCTGCATCACCCCCGGGGAAAAATCAGTTCCTCGGGCACCCTCGGATCAGGCACCATCTGTGCAATGGGCATGTTGGACGGAGTGGCAAGCAAGGTCGCCGGTGGACACACGGTGGAGTTCCGGCCCAGTGGCTGCTCAATGGTCCCCTTGATACGCAGTCGGCAGCAGGTCGTTGTCGGGCCTGCCGATCCGACGAAGCTGGAAGTCGGCGACATCGTTCTCGCCCGCGTCGCAGGCACCGTCTACCTGCACCTGGTCTCAGCAGTGGACAGACCCAGGAGACGCGTACAGATAAGCAACAACCGCGGGCGCGTGAACGGCTGGACAAGCCACGACCGCGTCTTCGGTATCTGCCTGGCCGTCGATGGAATCCGTCGGCCTGGTGCGGAGAGCAAGCTTTTGGGTCCCCTGATCAACCCTCCTGTCCTTGGCACCGAACGGCTCGAGTTGCTGCCGCTCCTTGTCGAGCATGCCGACGAGATGGCCGCCGCTCTGTCCGATCCCGCCCTGCACACGTTCGTGGGCGGCAGCCCGGGCACACCTCGGGAGCTGCGCGCCCGCTACCAACGTATGGTGGCAGGCTCTCCCGACCCTGGCGTCTCCTGGTGCAATTGGGCGGTCCGGCTCCGGGAGGAGTCACGTCTCGTCGGTACCGTTCAAGCGACGGTCGTCCCCTCCTCCGGCAGACTCGAAGCCGAGATCGCCTGGGTCGTCGGAACGCCATGGCAGGGACGGGGTATCGCCACGGAAGCGGCACTGGCCCTGGTCGCCTGGCTTGAGCAGCACCCTGTACACACCCTCGTCGCCCATATCCATCCCGACCATCGGGCGTCGGCTTCCATCGCCTCGGCCTGCGGCCTCGTGCCGACCGGCAGATGGCACGACGGCGAGGTCAGGTGGCAACGGGACACGGTTGCGCCTCCTCCCCCGTGACAGCCGTACCGGACCGCTGCCGTCGGTCACCCGGTGACGTGAACTTCTCCTGCGGGGTGGGTCGGCACCTGGAACGCGTCGTCACGCGGTCCAGGTTGCCGCCCTGGATCCGACGAAGATCTTCGCGATCCCCAAGTCCCAAGTCAATCCTAGGGTTTCCTTGTATTGACTCAAGCATTAGCTTGGGGCTCTGTGACCCTCGATGATCTGCGCGTCTTCGTCGCCGTGTGCCGTGCCGGCAGCCTCAGTGCCGTCGCCCGGGAGCTGTCCTGCACCCAGTCCGCGGTGAGCCAGCACGTGAAGCGGCTGGAGCGGGAGATCGGGGCCGCCCTGGTGGAGCGGCATCCGCGCGGCGTGGTGCCCACCCCGGCCGGCCGGCTCCTGCAGGCCGCCGCTGCCGACGGCATCGCGGGCCTCGACCTCGCGCTGCGGCGCCTCGCGGATCTCGTACGCGGCGACGGCGGATCGGTACGCATCACCACCGGCGCCACCACCGTGCGGCACTTCATGTCCGAAGCCGTCGTCGACTTCCGGCACCGACACCCGCTGGTCAGCTTGGAGTTCCAGACGGAGAACTCCAGCCGCAGCTGTTTCGGCGCGCTCGCGGCACACGACCTGGACCTGGCATGGATCACCATCGGCGCGCCCGTGCGCGGCATCGAGCAGCGGCCGGTGATCGACCTGCCCTGGGTGCTGGCCGTCCACGCGGACGACCCGCTTGCGACCCGCAGCAGTGTCGAACCGCGGGATCTGACGGGCATCCGCCACATCCGGCTCCCTGAGAACTCCACCTCGCGTGCCCGGCTCGACTCCGCCTTCGCCGAGTGGGGCATCCATGTCACCTCGGACACGGGTGTCGCCGACTGGGACACCGCCATCCTCCTGGCCGAACTCGGCCTCGGCCACGCGGTCGTCCCCGCCCTCCCCGGCTGGGGCGGCGCCGGCCACCCCTCGCTGCGCTTCGTTCCGATACCGGCGCTGCCCGCCCTGTCGGCGGGCTGGGCCGTACGGAAGTGGGACGCCCTGTCCCCTCTGGCCCGCGCCTTCGCCGACACGGTGATCCACAGCTGCACCCACGGGCAGGAAGCTCGGCCGGGAACGCACGGTGGGCATTGAGCCGGCGTCCGGCCCTTCCAGGCGTCACTCAGTGGGGCCGGGGGCGGCATGGCGTGTTCACGGGGCGGGCATTTTGCGGGCCATCAGCCCGTCGACCGCTGTGGGGAGGGTGAACGCGGCCAGTGCTGCGGTGACCTGGAGTGCCGGGGTGAGGTTCTGCCCCAACAGGCCGAGCAGCGCCAGAAGGAGCAGGGTCGGTGCGAGCCAGCGGATCTGCGTGGCGGCCGGCCGGCCTACGACGGCTACCGCGCAGATCGAGTTGTTGCAGAAGTAGGCCGCGAGTGCGGCGCAGATCAGCGGCAGAACGCCGTCACGGGGGGCTGGGGCCGCCCGGACCAGAGCTCCCAGCCCGGCCCCCAGGGCCACGAGAGCGGCCACGGGCACGAAATGGCCGTACACGAACAGCCGCCGGGCCAGCGGGAATCTCTCGTCGCCTCGTGCCCGCAGCGCTGAGGCTGCCACTGCCGATCCGAAGTCGAAGTACACCCACCACAGGGCGGCCAGAACGGCAAAGGCCGGGATCGCCGTCGCCATCGCCTGCGCCGTCGAGTGCACTGCCGCCAACGCCGCGACGAGCTGCGCCACCCCTTCGCCCAGCACGATGATGACGAAGAGCCCGAAGCGTTCGACGAGGTGTGAGATCTCCAGCTCGGGGAGGGACCGGCGGTAGAGGGTGCTGCCGACCTCGGTGGCGAGCCCGGCCGCCCACAGGAGGTAGGTGAGCGGCGGATGCAGCGGGATCGAGGCCGTCCAGAAGGCCATGGAGATGAGGACCGCGGTGTTGGAGCCTCCCTGCGGCTGACGGCCGCCGAGCAGCCACCGGACCACCAGCAGCCCCGCCCGGCCGGCGACGTAGGCACCGGCGAAGAGTGCGGGTTGTCCGTGCGCCGCTTCCTCGGCCCCGCCGGCCATGATCAGCACCACCGCCATCTGGCCGAGCACCGAGATCCGGCGCTCGGGGCCGCCCTCGCCGAACAGGTTGGTGTAGAGGGTGGAGGACACCCACAGCCACCACGCAGGAGCGAACAACGCCAGCATCGTCAGTGCGGCGCCGACACTGGGACTGCCGGCGAGCGGATGGGCCAGCTGGGCGACGAACGCCACGAACATCAGGTCGTAGAAGAGCTCGAGCCAGCCGGCATGCCGTTCCCCGTTCGTCATGTGCCTACCCAAACGCTCCCCGCCCCGGCAGCCTGCCGGGACACTCCGACCGAGGGAGGGAGGGTGCCTGAACGACCGGCGTCTGCCCGTGGAGATGCAACGCCGCGCCGCCGCCACCGACGTCGAGTGCTCAGTGATGCTCCTGCGGACGGACCCGTCGGGTAGGCTCGGCGAAGCCGGGATGTTGCCGAAGTCTGTGGGGGTGGAAGTGTGGACGCCTCTCACCGTGCGGGCCCGCCGGCAACGTCGTTGGAGCACAGGGTAGCGGCATTGGAGATCTGTCCGCTGGCGGACAGGGCGGGAGTGGTCGCGGCAGGAGAGGTCACTCTGACCACGCGCACGGAGTGGGAGCGGGCGCTGGAGGATCTGGTCGGAGGGCCTGGTGACGTTCACCTGGATCTGTCCGCGGTGACGTTCGTCGACGTAGCGGGGTCGTCCACCGTGGCGGTCACGGCCCAGCGGCTGGGCACCGGAAGGCGCATGTTCGTCAACGAGCCGCCCCCCGCGCTGCGGCGCGCCCTGGAGATGTTCTGGCCCGACCTGGCAGCGATCGAGGTGACGATGTGACGCAGGCGACCGAGCCTTTCGTCCACCCGGCGCTGTTCTACCGGAGCAGCGAGGAGTACCTGGCCGGGACTGTGCCGTTCATCCAGAAGGGGCTTGCTGTCGGCGAGCCGGTGGCGGTAGCGGTCCCCCGCGGCAACCTCGAGCTGATACGCGCAGAGCTGGAGGGAAGCGCCGAAGCAGTGAAGTTCATCGACATGAACGAGGCAGGGCGCAACCCGGGGCGGATCATTCCCAAAGTACTGCGCGCCTTTGCCGACACCCATCCCACCGGGCGGGTGCGGATCATCGGTGAGCCGATCTGGCCCGGCCGCACCGAGGCCGAATACCCCGCCTGTGTCCAGCATGAGGCACTGATCAACACTGCGTTCCACGGCCGGAACGTCACCATCGTGTGCCCTTACGACGCGGTACGTCTCGATGCTGCGGTGCTCGCCGACGCGTACACCACACACCCCGTCGTCGTCGACGAAGGACGTGAGGAGCCCAGCGACACCTACGACCCCGACCGCGCCGTCGCTGCCCACAACCAGCCGCTGGCCCGCCCGCCGGGGGCCGCTGCCACGTTCGACTTTGAAGCCGAACGCCTGCCCGACGCCCGGGACTTCGCGGTCGCGCGGGCCCGGCACCTGGGTCTGGCGGGCGAGCGTCTGGACGACTTCGCCCTTGCTGTCGCGGAGCTGACCACCAACAGCGTGGTGCACGGCGGTGGATCAGGCGCCGTGTGGGTCTGGGAAGAGGGCGGACAGATCCTGTGCGAGGTGAGGGACGCGGGGCACCTGAGTGACCCGCTGGCGGGGCGTCGACCACCCCAGCGCGACCAACTCGGCGGACGAGGGCTGCTGATGGTCAACTACCTGACGGACCTGGTACGCGTCCACACCGGCCCGGACGGCACGGCGATCCGCTTCCACCTCGGAAGCTGACCGTGACGCAACACTGAGCCTCCGCCAACTTGAAGCCGCAGTCTCCGACTGGCGTTCCCGCACCAGTGATCAGCTTACGGGACTTCTGACTTACGTGAGCCCTGCTGGGAGTTAGCTCTACGGCCGTTTGCACCGCCAACCTGCTCGCATGATCCGCTTGCGGTACGAATGGCCCCCCAACACGGCCGCCGTGCGGCAAAGCACGCGGGTGGGAGCCAATGATGAGAGAGGTTCCGCCACATCGGTCCCTGCCCCCGCTCCACTGTTCAGAGGCAGGGACCCCAGCCGTACACGTTGTACCGGGCGCGCCGGGTGTAGAGGTGGCGCGGGCCCAGCACCCGAGCGCAGTCCTGGGCGAGTTGGTCAAACAGGCCTGCCGCCTCCGCCCGCTCCCCCGCCAAGTGGAGGTGGTACGCATGGTTGTACCGGGCGCGCAGGGTGTCGCGGTGGTCCGGGCCCAGCACCCGAGCACAGTCCTGGGCGAGTTGGTCAAACAGGCCCGCCGCCTTCGCATGCTCGCCTACCTCGCCGAGGTAGTACGCGTTGCCGTGCCGGGCGCGCAGGGTGTCGCGGTGGTCCGGGCCCAGCACCCGAGCACAGTCCTGGGCGAGCTGCTCCAGCAGGCGCGCCGCCTCGGAACGCTCCCACGCCCTGCCGAGGTTGACCGCGTGGTAGTACCGGGCGTCCAGGGTGTCACGGTGGTCCGGCCCCAGCACTCGAGAACGAGCACGATCCTGGGCGACCTGCTCCAGCAGACGCGCCGCCTCCTCACTCTGGCCCACAAGCCGGCTCGCCTCGCCCAGGTAGTACGCGTGGTAGTACCGGGCGTCCAGGGTGGTGGAGTGGTTGGGGCCCAGCACCCGAGCACAGTCCTGAGCGACCTGCTCCAGCAGATCCGCCGCCTGCGCACACTCGCCTGCCCGGCCGAGGTAGTACGCATGGTCGTGCCGGGCGCGCAGGGTGTCACGGTGGTCGGGGCCCAGCACCCGAACACAGTCCTGGGCGACCTGGCCCAGCAGGCGTGTCGCCTGCACGTGCTGTCCCGCCCGGCCGAGGTTGCCCGCGTGGTAGTACCGGGCTTCCAGGGTGGTGGAGTGGTCGGGGCCCAGCACTCGAGCAAAGTCCTGGGCGACCTGCTCCATCAGGCCCGCCGCCTGGGCACACTCCTCCGCATGGCCGAGGTGCAGGGCGTGGGAGTACCGGGCGCCCAGGGTGTCACGGTGGTCGGGGCGGAGCACCCGGACAAAGTCCTGGGCAAGTTGGTCAAACAAGCCCGCCGCCTTCGCATGCTCGCCTACCTCGCCGAGGTAGTACGCGTGGATGTACCGGGCGCTCAAGGTGTCACGGTGGTCCGGGCCCAGCGTCCGAGCACGATCCCGGGCGATCTGCTCCAGCAGACCCGCCGCCTCCTCGCGCTCGCCCACACGCTCGCCCGGCTCGCCGAGATAGATTGCGTGGTTGTAGCGGGCACGCAGGGTGAGCAGGGTGTCGGGATGGTCCGGACCCAGTACTCGAGAACGATCCCGGGCGACCTGCTCCAGCAGGAGTGTCGCCCGCGCACGTTCCCCCGCCTCGCCGAGGTTGACCGCATGGTCGTGCCGGGCGCGCAACGTAGCGGGGTGGTCCGGGCCGAGCGCCCGAACACGACCTCGGGCGACGTGGCCCAGCAGGTGCACCGCCTGCGCATGGTCGCCTTCCTCGGCGAGCCTGTGTGCGTGTGCTTCCGTGCGGCGCAGTTCCTCTGGCGTGGAGTGGCTGGACGTGTGGTGCGGCGCGGAGAACACCGTGTGCAGGCGGTCGCGGACGGCGCGCGCGTGCGGGGGGCGGTCATCGAGGTCTTTGACGAGGAGATCCAGGACGAGTTGGTCCAAGGCGGGGGGAAGATCGTGGCGGTGGGTGCTGGGGGGTTCGGGTTCGGTGTGGGCGTGGGCGGTCAGCAGCGCCCAGTAGTTGTCGGGGGTGAAGGGGGGCCGTCCGGTCAGCAGCGCGTAGAGCAGGCAGCCCAGGGCGTACAAGTCGGTACGGCCGTCCAGACGGGCGCCTGCTTTGGCCTGCTCCGGGGCCATGTAGGCGGGAGAGCCGATCAGACGGCCCTCTGCGGTGATCCGGGTGTACGCGCTGTCGATATAGGTCGCGATGCCGAAGTCCACCACTTTGACGCACCCGTTGTCCGGATACGGGCGGGCGAGCATGACGTTGCTGGGCTTGATGTCGCGGTGGATGATCCCCGCATCGTGGGCGGTGGCCAGGGCGTCGCAGATCTGCGCACCCCAGTCGATCACCTGGGCAAGATCCAGCATTGACGGCTGGGTGACCAGGTCGGTGAGGCAGGGGCCAGGGAGGTGTTCCATCACCACATAGGGGACGCTGCGGCCATAGGAGTCGTGGTAGTGGCCGTAGTCGTAGACCGGCACGATATGCGGGTGCCCGGAGAGCTGCGCAGTGATCCTTGCTTCCCGTCGGAAGCGGGCCTCGAACGCGGCCTCGTGAATGGTTGCGGCGCAGTGGAGCAGCTTGACCGCGACCAGCCGGTTCAGGTGCATATCCCGGGCGCGCCAGACCGCGCCTGCTCCTCCCGACCCCACCGGTTCATCCAACCGGTAGCGGTCTGCCAGTAACGTCCCGCGCACTCTGCCCCCACTGGGGCGCGTACTGCCCACTCGTTCGGCCAAAGACGCCCCACCACTAAGCGTATTGGCCCTGGCGAGCAGGGGCAGCGTGTTGGGCGGGCTTGGTGCGATCGGTTCCCTGCCAGCCCACGGCCTCCTCGCCCTCGGCCAGGCCGCCTGGCAGATCCTGGACCAGGCCGAATACGAGCGCACCCGCGGCGCGACAGCCCAGCGGCCCTGAACCGCGCGAAGCTGCTGGTCGCGATGCAAGCGATCTCGACTTCGTTGGCTTCGTTCCAGTCGCGCCCAGCGGCACCGCTTTCGTGGTCAGCTGCGCGGAGCAGTGTCGCCGCACAGCCCGGTAAGGCCCGAGCTCTCCCCCGTGCCGACCAGTCCACCGCTTCACGGCACAGTCGAGCCTCGGGGCGAGGCCGCTGTCACAGGGCGGGCCCCGGCCCGGGATGACTGCGCCGACGGCCACGGTGCCGGAGTCCGACGGTCGCCAAGAAAGCAGCGACGCATTTAGGCGATGTAGAACGCTTGACTCTTCGCCTAAACGCGCCAGTAACATCTGGCCACCCCGCGCAGTGCGCCGGTGCCCTGTGGCTGGCATCACCTCGCGGCGAGCAAGATCGCCCCGGAACGTTCGTCCAGTTCCGCGCGCCGCGCGGTGATTCGTTCCAGCAGCTCGGGATCCATGCACGGGATCGTAGAAGGCCACCCGGCCATAGCGAGCAGGAACCGGCGCACCGACCGTGCTGGCGGACGATCTACTCCGCAGACTTCCGCCCCCGACCAGCGTGAGCGCCCCGAAAGACCGCCACGCCAGCCCTTTGACCTGCGACTTCAAGTTGGCAGAGGCTCACTTTTGGCCAACGCCACGGTTCGCCGGCGTACGCCGCGGGGTGGGCACCTTCGTCTGCACTGTCGTGGACCGCCGGCTGAAGGCGGCTGCACATCCCGGGATCGTCGACGTCAGCGCCCACACGGCCCGGTGCTCCTACAAGAGGTCGCGAGGCAGTGTCTCGTTCCAGGTACGGGAGAAGACCCGGCGGCCGTTCTCGAAGCCGTCCAGCGTGGCGTCGACGAAGAACTCGGTCTCGCTGGACCTCAGCGCGGTGCGGGTCTCCACCCGCACGTCCCAGTTGTCCCGACAAAACCGCATGGTCCAGGTCGTTTCCCCGCCGACCGAGGTGAAGTCGTCGGCGACGGCGGCATACCTCTCGTAAGCCCGCAGACCGACATCGAGGCCGATGTCGTCGTAGCGCACCATGCCGCGGTCCTTGACGATCTCGAGCTCGCAGTTGTAGCCGACCAGGTCTCGCTTGACCTCCCAGCGTTGCTCCGGGGAGGTCAGCTGGGTGGTGGCCAGGGGGGCTGTGCCCTCGGGCTCGCCGAACGGACGCTGGGGAAGGTGGTCGGGCTCCCTGGTCGGGCGCAGCGGCAGCGTCAGGGTGCTGGAGCCCTCGTACACGCTCAACAGCACCGGCCGCGGCGGTGGCCAGGCGAGCGGCCAGTAGGAGGTGGACAGCGACAGCCGGATGCGGTGTCCGGGCGGGAATGCCTGGGCCACGCCGTTGAGGTGGACCGTGGCCCGGTAGCGCGTGCCGGGTTCCAGGGGCTGGGGGGCTCCGGTCCCGTCGCGGTGGGTGAGATTGAGCAGGCCGTACGTGACGCGGGTGGCGCTGCCGTCGGGGGCCACGTCTGACAGCCGGGCGGCGACCATGGCGACCGGTTCACTGACCGACAGCTCCAGTTCGACGCTCGGAGAGCCGAGGATCTCGACGCGCTCGGTGAGTTCGTCGGTGTCGAAGACCAGCGAGCCGCCGTCCTCCTCCCGCTGGTCGTAGGGGAGGTCCGGCGGCGCGTTGTACGAGGCCCACTTGCCTGCGAACTGGCCGACGGACAGCGGCGACTGCACGGTCAGGACATCCTCGTTCGACGTCGTCTCACCGGGGGTGCCGATGCGGTGCCGGCTGAGCGGGTGGGCGGTCTGCTCCACATGCGGTGAGGGCCAGGCCGGTTCACCCACCCAGTGGCCGGGCCGGTCCTCGTAGGAGGTGGAGGGCGGCACGCTGTCCTGCATCCAGGTCTGCAGCATGGGCCCTTCCATGACTCCGTTGTCGACGCCCTTGAGCCAGTGGTCCCACCAGGCGACGACCTCTTGCAGGTAGCCGATGGCGGGGCCCGGTTCACCGAGGTGGGGGTACTTGTGCGACCACGGGCCGATCAGGCCCTTGCGCGGTACGTCGAGATTGCCCAGCAGACGGGTCACCGCGTTGGAGTAGCCGTCGGCCCAGCCGCTGGAGGCAAGGACGGGACAGCGCACATCCTGGTAGTTCTCGCAGACCGAGGCGTGCTGCCAGTACGCGTCGCGGCGCTGGTGGCGCAGCCACTCCAGCGCCCACGGGCGGGTGTTCTCCAGGCGTTCGTGCCACATCTCGCGCCAGCGCTCGCCTACGACGGCGGGGTCGGGCGGGCAGGTGGCGTAGGCGAACATGGTGCCGGCCTCGGCCAGATTGTCCGACAGGAGGGCGCCGCCCATGTAGTGCATGTCGTCGGCGTACCGGTCGTCGGTGAAGGAGGCGATGACGATGGCTCGCAGGCTCGGCGGCTGCCGTGCGGCGACCTGAAGGGCGGCGAACGCGCCCCAGGAGATGCCCATCATGCCGGTATTGCCGTCGCACCAGGGCTGCTCGGCCAGCCAGGCCAGCGTGTCCTCGGCGTCGGTCTGCTCCTGTTCCAGGTACTCGTCCGCCAGCACGCCTTCCGACTCGCCGGTGCCGCGCAGGTCGACACGGACACAGGCGTAGCCGTGACCGGCGATGTACGGGTGGTGGATCGAGTCGCGCACCGAGGACAGGTCGCGTTTGCGGTACGGGATGTACTCCAGCACCGCCGGCACCGGTTCCGCTTCCGAGGAGACCGGACGCCAGATCCGCGCCGACAGACAGATGCCGTCGGACATGGGGATGGCGACGTGCTCTTCCTCCGTTGTCGCGTAGGGCAGATTGCTCACAAAACGCATACGGCCGGCTCTCTCCTTCTCCTTGGGCTCGGTTGGACGGCTGCCCCGGGTCCTGTCCGGAACACCGATCGGGCCGGACCGTTCTGCCCTCAGGTGTTCTTCTCGTCCCCGCGGGGTGTGACGCGGTCGAACGTGAGGCTCAGGGCCGCCACGCAGCGGTCGTACTTCTCGCGCAGATCCTCTTCACTGTCCCCTCCGGTGAAGATGTGGGCCAGTTCGAAGCTGTAGCTGTCCTGCTCGTGCATCTGCGACAGCCGCTGTCCTTCCTCGGGCACCATGTCGATCCGCACACCGGGAATCTCCTGCTCGATGCGCCGGAGCTCCTCTTGCGAGGGCACGTCGTACACGACACCGTCGGCGAACCACCGGTAGTACCACTTGGCGGCCGTCTTGTAGGGGCCGGCGCCGTCGGGCAGGCTCGGGTCCTTGCCGAGGGCGAGGCTGAGCATGCAGTGGTGGTTGGGGACCCCGTCGACGTACTCGAACAGTTCGGCGTGCGACTGGGAGTGCCGGGGATTGATCTCCAGCAGGTTGATCGCGTCGGTCCGCGGGTCGTAGAAGTACTCGATGCTGAACGTCGCCGAGTCCATCCCTATCTGGCGTATCACGCGCTCGGAGACGTCGTGAAGGCGTCGCACCACGGGCTCGGGGAGCGTGGAGGGGTACTGATGGCGCAGAAAGGACGAGCTGCCGGGGTAGTTGATGGAGTCCAGTGCACCGTAGACGGTGACCTCGCCGTGCTGGACGTATCCCTCGACCGCGACCTGGATGCCGGAGAGCGCTTCCTCCGCCAGACACACCTGGCCCCCGACACCCTCCATCTCCGGCGGCAGGTCCAGCTGGTCGAGGATGTACTGGAACGGGCGGCCGACGCGGCCCACCCCCGCGCGGATCTCGTCCACCGCCGCGCGGAACTCGTCCTCGTTCTTCACGCCGAAGGCCAGCTCCGACGAGTACGACAGCGCGGGCTTGAGCCACATCGGGAAACGCACGCCTTCCGGCGGGTGCGGGTCTCGTGTCTCCAGATCGACCCGGCCGAAGCGGGGGTGCTCTTCGACGACCTTCTGCTGCTCCAGGCGGCTCCAGTACTTGTGCTCGCACTTGACGACCGACGTCAGGCTGGTGCTGCGTGTCCCATACCGCTCGCTCAAGATCGGTACGAGCGTGCTCACCGGGAAGTCCCAGTACCCGACGATCGCGTCGATGCTTCCGTCGAAGGCGTCCAGTACCCCCTGGGCCTTTTCCAGCAGCGCGGGCACGGACACCTCGCCGACCTGCAGTTCCTCGGTGGTCAACAGGGGGTGAAAGCGGTACTCCTGAGCATCGGGCACGTTGTGCAGGGTGGGCAGGTTGGCATCGTCCAGGCCGATAACGAAGATGTTCTTCTCGCTCACCGATTCTCCTCGGGCTTTGGTGTCCTTGTGTCCGGGGGGTTCCGATACCCGCCACGCTGCGGCCGGCTCCGCAGCTGGGCTGGGCCGGTCAGGCGCTGAGCCAGGAGTCGTCATCGGGGCGGGCACCAGGGAGCCCGTGGCGGGCCGCGACGAGAGCGGTGTCGATGTCGCCGGTGCCGGTCGATACGCACAGGGTGTACGCGAGATCGTCCATGCGCTGTCGCGCCTGCGATGACCCTTCCTCGGCATGCAGCACACGCAGCGCGTCGTACTGCTCGATCAGATTGCGCAGGACGACAGGATGAGCCATCAGCACAGGGGAGCCTCCTCAAGACAAGGGCCGCTGCAGAGCGGGTTGTCCCCCGGCTACCCCCCGCCTCCCACGACATGCCGTCACGATCATGGGGATGTACTTCCCCCTTCTCCAGGTTGTCGACGACGGTTCCCCTGCGATACCGGCGGGCTGCGGCGACAGGCGTACACGTGCCGGGGGTGCTTTCGTGACGCGCAGAGAATCGCGCCTCCCACGGTGGTCGTCCTGGTTCCGTCCGAAGAGAACTTCGAGTGCTGTGCGTTGGCTCCGAAATGCTGGGCAGTCGAACGGACGAGGAGCGAACGCCGAATTGCGGCGGACGTTCCCGCGGCTACAACATCGTCGACAGAGGAGTCATACTTCATGAGCGACATCTGGGGCTACCAGCCGACGACCGGCTACACCGCGGGCACCACCCTGGTCGGTTTCAAGGTCGAGGCGACCGACGGAAGCATCGGAAAGGTCGACAAGCATTCCGACGAGGTCGGATCGTCGTACCTGGTCGTCGACACCGGAGTCTGGATCTTCGGCAAGCACGTGCTGCTTCCCGCCGGCACCGTCACCCGTGTCGACGCCGCCGAGGAAAAGATCTACGTCGAGTGCACCAAGGACCAGATCAAGGACGCCCCCGAGTTCGACAAGGACAAGCACCTCAGCGACCTCGGGCACCGTCAGCAGACCGGCGACTATTACAGCCGCTACGGCAGCTGACATTCGCGGGAGAGACGTGGGGGGGGGGGGGGGGGGCCCCCCCCCCCCCCCCCCCCCGCCGGGGGGGGGGGGGGGGGGGGGGGGCGGGCCGCGCCGGTGGGGGTGGCGGGGAAAAAAAACAAAACAAAAAAACCCCCCAACCCACAAA
>NZ_JBIAPT010000031.1:0-51375 GCF_042888425.1 Streptomyces sp. NPDC002889 | reverse complement strand
CCCAACCCACACCCCCCCCCGCCCCCGGGCCCCCCGACCGCACCCCGGCTATTTTTCCCCCCGCACCGCCCGCTCAATGCCGGGGTCTAGCGGGGGGGGGGGGCCCGCAAACCCGCCCCCACCCCCACTTTCATGCGGCCGGCTGCCTTTCGGACCGCTCGTACGAGCCCTTTGCGGAGCACTGGAAACAAGCCAACCGAATTCCCCCGGAACGACGTACGAAACACATGGAAATGAGCACATGGAAGGTGAATCGCGGGGCACATGAGGTCCTGGAGGTTGATAACTATGGTTCCCCTGATACTCGTTCTCCTGCTCGCCCTGATCCTCTTCGGTGCCGGATTCGCACTGAAGGCACTGTGGATCGTGGCAGCAGTCGTGCTCGCTGTGTGGCTGCTCGGTTTCGTCATGCGCTCCGCCGGAACAGGAGGAAGTCGCGGTCGCTGGTACCGCTGGTAAAAGCACCGGCCTGAAACGTCGGGCGGCCCCGGACATGAATGTCCGGGGCCGCCCGACATCGTATGCATGTGCCGGCTCCGCATCGACCGCGAGCCCACCATCGGCAGGGCCGAGACCTCCACCCGGGCCTGACGTCCTGTCCCCCTGCGGCAGGCACCTTATGATCCGCTTCCCCGGGATCCACGCTTCGGACGATCCTTCTCGGCGTCGCAGCTCGTCGGCTAGTCTTTGAGCAATTTGCCGTCTTCAAGGGCGGCGGATCGAAGCGTGGGACCAGGCGTCGCGATCTGTCCGCGGTGGACACTGGGCATCTGCGTGTACTGCTCTCGTGACCGAACTCGAGTGAGGTTGACATGGCTGACACGACCGGATCTCGGTCTGCGGTGGGCAGCAAGGCTCCACGCGGCGCCGCCAAGGTCGGTGAGCTGGAATTGCGGCAGCTGCTTACCGGGCTGACCGCCGTCCGCGACGGAGACTTCGGCACCCGGCTGCCCAATGAAGCCGATGGCTTGCTCGGTGAGATCGCCACGGTCTTCAACGGCATGGTCGACCAACTCTCGCTGTTCACATCCGAGGTGACCCGCGTCGCACGCGAGGTGGGCACCGAAGGAACCCTCGGCGGCCAGGCCGAGGTACCCGGGGTGTCCGGCACCTGGGCAGATCTCACCGACTCGGTGAACGCCATGGCCGGCAACCTCACCACGCAGGTACGTGACATCGCGCAAGTGGCCACTGCGGTCGCCAAGGGCGACCTGTCCCAGAAGATCGACGTCGATGCCCGGGGCGAGATCCTCGAGCTGAAGGAGACCGTCAACACGATGGTCGACCAGCTCTCCGCCTTCGCCGACGAAGTGACGCGCATGGCACGCGAGGTCGGCAGCGAGGGTCGCCTCGGTGGTCAGGCGCAGGTACCCGGCGTCGGTGGCGTCTGGCGGGACCTGACCGACTCGGTGAATTTCATGGCCGGCAACCTCACCAATCAGGTCCGCAACATCGCCCAGGTCACCACAGCGGTCGCCAAGGGCGACCTGTCCCAGAAGATCACCGTCGATGCCCGGGGCGAGATCCTCGAGCTGAAGAACACCATCAACACCATGGTGGAACAGCTCTCCGCCTTCGCCGACGAAGTGACCCGCGTCGCACGCGAGGTCGGCACCGAGGGCAGACTCGGCGGACAGGCGGACGTCAAGGGGGTCTCGGGCACCTGGCGGGACCTGACCGACTCGGTGAACTTCATGGCCGGCAACCTCACCGCTCAGGTGCGTTCGATCGCGCAAGTCGCCACTGCGGTCGCCAAGGGCGACCTGTCGCAGAAGATCACCGTAACCGCGCGCGGTGAGATCCTCGAACTGAAGGACACCATCAACACGATGGTCGACCAGCTCTCCGCCTTCGCCGACGAAGTGACCCGCGTCGCACGCGAGGTCGGCACCGAGGGCAGACTCGGCGGACAGGCGGACGTGCGCGGCGTGTCGGGCACCTGGAAGGACCTCACCGACAACGTCAACGTCATGGCCTCCAACCTGACGGGCCAGGTGCGGTCCATCGCCCAAGTGGCCACCGCTGTGGCGCGTGGTGACCTCTCGCAGAAGATCACCATTGAGGCCATGGGTGAGGTGGCCGCGCTCGCCGGGGTGATCAACACCATGGTCGACACGTTGTCGGCGTTCGCGGACGAGGTCACCCGTGTGGCCCGGGAGGTCGGTACCGAGGGCATCCTCGGTGGCCAGGCTCATGTCCCCAACGTCGCCGGGACCTGGAAGGACCTGACGGAGAACGTCAACTCCATGGCGAACAACCTGACCGGGCAGGTACGCAACATCGCCTTGGTCACCACCGCCGTCGCCAACGGTGACCTGTCGAAGAAGATCGACGTCGATGCGCGCGGCGAGATCCTGGAACTCAAGACCACCATCAACACGATGGTCGACCAGCTGTCGTCGTTCGCGGCCGAGGTGACGCGCGTCGCCCGGGAGGTGGGCAGCGAAGGCCGCCTCGGCGGCCAGGCCGAGGTCGAAGGCGTTTCGGGTATGTGGAAGCGCCTCACGGAGAACGTCAACGAGCTGGCAGGCAACCTGACGCGGCAGGTACGGGCCATCGCGGAGGTGACCAGCGCTGTGGCGGAGGGCGATCTGACCCGCTCCATCACCGTGGACGCTTCCGGCGAGGTCGCCGAACTCAAGGACAACATCAACTCGATGGTGGGGTCGCTGCGGGAAACGACCCGGGCCAATCACGAGCAGGACTGGCTGAAGACGAACCTGGCGCGCATCTCCGGCCTGATGCAGGGCCACCGGGACCTCACTGTCGTGGCCGAGACAATCATGGATGAGCTGACCCCTCTGGTGGAGGCTCAGTACGGTGCTTTCTATCTGGCCGAGGACGGCGACCGGGGCGTGGAACTGACGCTTGTCGGCTCCTACGGCCGCCCTGCGGGATCCACCCGGGACACACGGTTCAAGCTGGGCGAATCCCTGGTCGGCCAAGCCGCGCGCAGCCGCCGCGTCATCGCCGCGGACGATGTTCCGGCCGGCTACGTCACCCTCTCGTCCGGCCTCGGCCACACCACACCGGGCAGCTTGATCGTGCTGCCCATTCTCGTCGAGGACCAGGTCCTCGGTGTCATCGAGCTCGCGTCGTTCACTGCCTTCGCGCCCGTCCACCGCGACTTCCTCGAACGTCTCATGGCAACCGTGGGCGTCAACGTCAGCACCATCGTGGCCAACGCCCGCACCGACGAGCTGCTCGAAGAATCACAACGCCTGGCGAGCGAGCTCCAGGCACGCTCGGAGGAGCTGCAGGTGCAGCAGGAGGAGCTGCAAAGATCCAACGCCGAGCTGGAGGAGAAGGCCGCGCTGCTGGCCGCGCAGAACAGCGACATCGAGGCCAAGAACCTCGAGATCGAGCAAGCCCGCGGCGAGTTGGAGGCCCGGGCCCAGCAGCTGTCCCTCGCTTCGAAGTACAAGTCGGAGTTCCTGGCCAACATGAGCCACGAGCTGAGAACCCCGTTGAACAGTCTCCTCATCCTCGCGCAGCTCCTGTCGCAGAACCCCACGCGCAACCTCACGCCCAAACAGGTCGAGTACGCGGGCATCATCCACTCGGCCGGCTCCGACCTGCTTCAGCTGATCAACGACATCCTGGACCTGTCGAAGGTCGAGGCCGGCAAGATGGACATCAATCCGGAAAGAGTCCCGCTGCGTCGGCTCCTGGAGTACGTCGAAGCCACCTTCCAGCCGCTCACCAGCCAAAAGAGCCTCGGCTTCACGATCACCACAGCCCCTGGAACGCCGACCGACCTGCTCACCGACGACGCGCGACTTCGTCAGGTGCTGCGCAATCTGCTGTCCAACGCGGTCAAGTTCACCGAACGCGGCAGCGTCGAGCTCCGGATCGAGCCCGCGGCGGACAGCGAACTGCCGCAGACCATGCGTGGCGGCGGGCCCACCGTGGCATTCCGCGTCAAGGACTCCGGAATCGGCATCGCCGAGCAGCAACTGGAATCCATCTTCGGCGCCTTCCAGCAGGCGGACGGCACCACGAGCCGAAACTACGGCGGAACCGGGCTGGGTCTGTCCATCAGCAGGGAGATCGCCCACCTGCTCGGCGGCGCGGTCACCGCTGAGAGCACACTGGGCCAGGGAAGTACCTTCACGCTCTATCTCCCGGCACGGCGGGCGGACTTCGAACACCGCGCCGCACTGACGCACAGCTCTGAAGCCGGCAGACACGAGACGACTCCCGACGGCATCCTTCGTCCCGCCGCCCCGCTCGCCCTTCAACCGCCACCGCGACAGCGGCGCCTTCTGGTGATCGAGGAACGGCCTCGGGGCCTCATCACTCTGGTCGCCGAGAGCACGGTCGCCGAGTTCACCGACGGCCGCGACCTGACCGACCCACATGCCTCAGTGGAAGTCATCAGCGCCCTCGGCGCTCAGGAAGCGGCCGCCGCACTCGCCGCGGAGTCCTGCCACTGCGTCGTACTGGACCTCGACATGCCGGACGGCGAAGCCCTCAAGTTCCTCGATGCCATGGACGGCGACGCCGGATTGCGCAGCGTTCCCGTCCTGGCCCACAACAACCGCCGTCTGGACCCGACGCACGAACGGATTCTGCAGTCCCGCGCCGAGACCCAACCGCTGGAGCTGCTCTCCAGCCTGGACGAACTGCGGGAGCGCATCGCCCTGCACCTGTCCGCCGAGCAGCCGGGCGACGTCCTGCCGCTCCTGCGCCCCGAGGAAGCCGCGCACGCATCGCCCCGGGACACCGACGGGACCCTTGCCGGGCACACCGTGCTCGTCGTCGATGACGACGCCCGTAATCTGTACGCCCTCAGCGGCATCCTGGAACTCCACGGCATCACCGTTCTGCACGCCGAGAACGGCCGCAAGGGAATCGACACGCTCTCCGAGAACCCGGGCATCGACCTGATCCTCATGGACGTGATGATGCCGGAGATGGACGGCTATACCGCCACGGCCGAGATTCGGCGGATGCCTGCCCACAGCGCTCTGCCCATCATCGCCGTGACGGCCAAGGCAATGCCCGGGGACCGCGAGAAGTGCCTGGCCGCAGGAGCCAGCGACTACGTCACCAAGCCGTTGGACGCCGATGACCTCGTCGCGTGCATCCGCCGCTGGGTGAACACGTAGCCGGCGCCCCGCCCCGTCGGCCGCTTCTGTGTTCCAACCCACCCCGCTAGGAGCAGCACCACAGTGAGAACGCCCCAGTCGCCCGATGAGCCCGTCCGGGATGACGGGCCGCTGGGATCCGCCTCCGATCGCCCGCACCCTCGCGTGGGCCATGTCCCGCCTCCCCACCGGTCGCAGGACAGCATCACGGACGGGCCCCCCGGGCTCGCCGACGTCGTGGAGCATGCCGACGCCGCGGCCGTCGGCACATCGTCGGTCGGCCGACTGGCCGCGACAGTGGAACGCCTTCGCAGCGAGGTCCGAGCAGCCCATGCCGCCGCGGATGGCCGCGCCCTGGTCGAGCTCGCCAAGGGAGTCCTGATCGAGCGGCTCCGCTGCGGCCCCACCGAGGCGGCCGGTCATCTAGCCGGGCTGGCCGCACAAGCGGGCATGTCACAGCTGGAGCTGGCCGCCGACATCATCAACCAGGCCGCGCACGACAGTTTCACCGAGGCGGCCCGCGACTTCATTTCTCTGACCAAGCGGACCGGGGAGAGGACCGGGGGGACGACGGGAGGATCTGTCGCGGTGCGCCTGCGTGCGGCGGAGAGCGGCGCGCTGGCCGCGGACGACACGCAAGCCGTTGCCGAGTCCGTCCTGCAACACGCACTCGCTCCGCTGGGTGCCAGTGCGGTCGCCATCTGGGCGGCAGGACCTGATGCCTCTCTCACCCTCGCCGGCAACGCCGGATTCGCCGCGGAGGAAGCCGGGCGTTGGCGCTATGTGCCGCCCGGTGTGGAGACGGTGGCCCGCCGAGCGCTGACGGAGCGCCGGACCGTGTGGTTCCCGGCACTCGCCGAAGCGGGCCTTCCCTCGATCAGCGATTACCAGGCAACCGGCGGCGGTCGAGTGGCCGTGCCGGCCGGCGCCGGCGGCCGGATCATCGGAGTTCTGGAGATCTGCTGGCCCCAGCGGCTTGCGCCGCAACCGCCTCAGATCCAGCGTCAGGTGGAGGCTCTCGCCGAACTGTGCGCCCATACGCTGGAAGCGCACACGGCGGCGGTCATCGGCTCCCCGGGCGCACCCAACGCGCTGAAGCGGGATCTTGCCGAACTGATCGACCTCGTCGACGGCCTCTACGATCCCGCTCTCGTGCTGGTGCCTCACCTCGAGGCCGACGGGCACCTGAGCGACTTCCGCATCCATCACACGAACCGGCACTTCGTCGATCCCGCAGGGCGACCACGCAGCGCCGTCAGCGGAGCGATGCTTCTGGAGGCCTACCCCAAGGCCGCCGGCAACAGTGACCTGTTCGAGAAGGTGGAGAGGGTGCACGCCACCGGTGAACCCTTCCATGCCCAGCGGATGACGCTCACGGCGCTGGTCGATCAGGTGCCGCTCGAAGCTGTCGCCGATCTCAGTATCAGCAGGCATGGCGGTGCTGTGCTGCTCATCTGGCGCATAGAAGACGAAGCAGGCCGGCTGGCCAGCCTGTTGCAGCACGCCCAGCGCCTGGGCCGCATCGGCGGCTTCGAGGAGAACACGACAACCGGCAAGATCACGTGGAACCAGCAGCTGCACAGCCTCCACGGCATGCCGCCCACCGCCGCACCCATCCCCCTGGAGCAACTGCCCGCGCATGCCCACCCCGACGACGCCGTCGCCATCGGCCGTTTTCTGCGCACCTTGTTCCGGCACCGGCGGGCCGCTTCCACTGCCTTCCGTCTGCAACGTCCCGACGGTGTCACTCGGCATGTCCGCGTCGTCGCTGAGCCGGTTCTCGACGCGGACGAGCGGCTCCTGGCTGTACGGGGTGCCTTCCAGGACATCTCCTCCCAGCACTGGACCGAGGTGGCGTTGGCAGCAACGCGTGACCAACTCGCCCACACGGAACAGGAGTCGGCCGAACGCAACCGCTTGGCGCTGCAACTCCAACAGGCCATCATGCCGCCCGCACGGGCGCCGATCGACGCACCTGGGCTCAGCATCGGAGTGCGCTACCGGCCCGCGGAGACCGAGCACCTCGTCGGCGGCGACTGGTACGACGCATTCGTCCTGCCGTCCCGGCAGATCCTCGTGTGCGTCGGTGACATCGCAGGCCACGGCATCGAGGCAGCGACCAGCATGATCGTCCTGCGCAACGCCCTACGTGGCCTCGCTGTCACCGGCGCGGGCCCCGCACAGCTTCTGACCTGGCTCAACATAGTGGCGCACCACCTGACCGAGCCGGTCACCGCCACTGCGGTCTGCGGTCTTTACGATCCCGGCCGCCGTATCCTGCGCTGGGCCCGTGCCGGTCACCTGCCGCCTGTCCTGGTCAGCGAGCAGCAGGCCACGACCCTGCCGCTCATCCGGGGCATGCTACTCGGCGCCGTCCCACAAGCGGACTACGAGGAAGGCGAAGTACGGCTCGGGGCGGGCGCCACGTTGCTGATGTACACCGACGGTCTGGTCGAGAGAAAGGACTCCTCCCTCCACGACTCGCTCCAGCATCTGATCGCCACGGCGAGTGTCTCCGCCCGGTCGCTGGAACAGCGGCTGGACCGCCTGCTCACCCACAGCAGGGCCAACACCGACGACGACACATGCGTCATCGGCCTCCAGGTGGAGTGAGGGTGGGCTCGGACGGTGCGCCTGCCCCGGACATCGGGGCAGGCGTGCTCAGCCGGCGCAGAAATGTTGTCTGGAAGGTGGAGGAGAGGGCGCATGGGGACCGTGGTGCACGTGCCGCAGACGCGGGACATGCTCGGGGAAGAACTCTCGGGAGACGAAGCGTTCACTGCGCTGCGCCGCTACGGCGGGCGCAAGCTCTTTGTCGATGCCTTCTCCCGTTTCCGCTACGCGGACGGATTCAGCTTCGCACGCTCCTTGGCCTTCCAGGTCGTTGTGGGAATAGTGCCGTTCACGATCGCTCTTGTCGGGGTGGCGACGACCGTGCACACGGAGAGTCTGAGCCGTGTGATCGAATTGACGGTCGGCAGGATCGTGCCGGGAGCCAGTACGGAGTTGGTGCAACAGGCCCTGGGAGACACACGACGCAGTGCCGAAGCCGACGCGGCCGGTGCACTCGCGATGTGGTTGGGGCTCGGGTTCGCCGTACTCAATCTTGCCTCCGCGATGGGGCAGATCGAGCGCGGCTGCAACCGTATCTACGGCATCGAGCGCGACCGCCCTTTCCTCAGCAAATACGGCCGCGGGCTGCTGCTGGCGATGGCGGGAGGCCTCCCACTGGTTCTGGGGTTTCTCGTGCTCGTCGCGGGCGAGGCGGTCGGCGACTCGATGGGGGAGGCCCTGGGCTGGTCCCGGTCCTGGCTCGGCTGGTGGGGGCCGCTGCAGATACCCCTCGGTGTGCTGCTCGCCGTCCTGGCCTCTGCCGCCATCTTCCGCTGGTCCCCGCGACGCGACCAGCCCGGCTACACCTGGCTTGCCTTCGGATCCGCCGTTCACCTGATCCTGTGGGTCGGCACCACCTGGCTCCTTGCCTTCTACGTCGCCAAGAGCGGCTCGTTCGGCACGGTGTACGGGCCCCTGACGGCATTTGTCGCGCTGCTGCTGTGGGCGAACCTGACCGGCATTGCCCTGTTCCTGGGCATCGCTTTCGCCGCCCAGCTCGAGGCGGCCAGAGCCGGCATCGTCGACCCGGTTCACCCCGACCCCGGGCCGGGCTCCTGAGCGGAGCCTGTGGCATCTGAGGGGCCCGGGGCCACACGAGCCCGTCGTGCCGCACACCTGCGTCGCCGATTCGCGGCCCGGTCGGTTACGCGTGGAACTCGGTCAGGTCGATGGCGTGAACGTTCAGCGCAGTGCCGTAGACCGGATGCGTCGTTTCGCGTTCCAGCACCATGCCGAGCTTGCGTATCACGTTCTCCGAGGCATCGTCGCCCACTGCGCTGATGCTGATGACACGGTCGAGGCCTCGATCTTGGAGCGCGAACTCCAACGTGGCATGAGCGGCTTCGGAGGCGTACCCCTGGCCCCAGAACTGAGGACCCAGCCTCCAGCTGATCTCCACGGCGGGCAGCACCTCCGGCAGGAACTCGGGCACCGACAGACCCACGAAACCGGCCAGCTCGCCCGAGGCCAGCAGCTCGACGGCGAAGAGGCCGAACCCCTCCTCGTCCCACTCCTCCTCCCACCGCTCCATGGCCTCGGCCGTCTGGTCCAGGTCCTGGACCGAGCCATCGGCGACCCAGCGCATGACCTGCGGGTCCGCGTTGATGTCCGCCATGGGGGCAAGGTCGTCGTCATGCCAGCGACGGAGGATGAGGCGGGGCGTGCGGATCTCGGTCATGGCACCCATCCTCGCGGAGAAAAGGGCCATAGCGGTAATCGGCAGGACGAGCGCTGGGCCTGGGGGCGCCCGACGCGTCCTCGTCCGGAGGAGGTCGCAGCGGCGGTCGGCGGGCCCGCGGCCTGGACCTCGATGAGGGGACTCAGGCGACGCCGCTCACAGGACTGTCGTGCAGCCAGCCGCGCAGCGTGGCCTGGGCCCCGGCCTGGAACCGCGTGTCGGCGTTCAGTTCCGCGAGCAGCTGGCTGATCCGCCGGCGGGCGGTGTGCACATGGACGCCGAGCCGCCGGGCGATGGCCTCGTCCTTGAGGCCCGCCGCGAGCAGTCCCAGCAGTTCCCGCTGAGGATTCGCGAGCGGACTCCCGGGGCTGCCGAACGGTGTCGCGCGGTCCCACACCGTTTCGAACAGGGGCAGCACGGCATTGCGCAGCAGGCAGTTTCCGAGGACGAGTGCGGACATGGTCGGGTCGACGGCCTCGGTCGGTGGCAGGAGGCACGTACGGCTGTCGACGGCGATGAGCTTGGTGGGCAGGTCCGTTCCCACGCGGGCCTGGAGTCCGCGTTCCGTGAGCTCGGTCAGGCAGCGGACTTTCCCCGGATAGTCGAGACCTCTGCGGTCCAGGACCGCGCGCACGGTGACGCCCCGCTCGAGGAGATCCTCGATCCCCAGTCCCGGCGGGTTGGTTCCGGAGGGTGACTCACCGGGGACACCCTTGACGTACGGCGGGCGGTCGAGGATGAGCACTTCCCGTTCGGCGGAGGCGAGCAGGCCGTCGGCCCGGGCAGCGATGTCGGCGGCGCCGGTGACGACCTCGAAGTCGCCGAGCGCGGCCTCGGGAAAGCCGGACATGAGGCGGCCGGCGATGCGGTCGGCGTGGGTGCGCAGTCGTTCGAGTTCGGCCGACTGGTGGTGAAGTGCCGCCTGGCGGCGGTGGATCAGGATCCGCAGGGCGGCGGCGGGGGCGGTCGGGCGGGGCAGAGCGTCCGGAGCGGCCGCGGGGTCGGGTGCGGTGAAGCCGTGGTCGGCAAGACAGGCGAGCGCTTCGTCGAGCCGGGCCCGGGGGACGGCCAGTAATCGGGCGAGGTCCGCGGCGTCGGTTGCCGACGCCAACAGAAGGGCCCGATAAGCCTGTTCCTCCGTCTTTCCCAGCCCGAGGCCGTGCAGTTCGGTATCGATCATGCGCGGAATTCTTGCCCTCCGCACAGTTTCCCCACAAGTGCGCGTATCCACTTGTGAGTTCGTCGGCAGTGTTGGCAGTGAAGCGCCACAGGGTTTGCATGGTCATGACCGAACGCACGCGTTCAGGCACAGCCCGTGGAGGAATCGCCTTGCGCAAGCACAGATCACGTTCATTCGCACCGGCCGGACGCATATCCGGGGGGATGTCCGGTTCCCTGAGCAACGGCGGCCAACTGGCGGCCCTGCTCGCCACCGCTCTGCTGGTGGCCGCCGGCCCGGCTCAGGCAGCCGAGTCCAGCACTCCCACCGCGGACATAGTCCCCGGCACGGAGACGGCCACTCCGGCACTCGTCGAGGGCATACGCGAGCCCGTCGACGCGAAGGCCAGTCCGGCCGACGCCGCCCGCGACCATCTGGCCGCGAAGGAAAGCCGCTACAGGATCGCGCGGCCGGGCACGGACCTCACCCCCGTGGCCACACTGCGCAGCGGGGTGGACGAGACCGTCCGCCTGCAGCAGAAGCACCGGGGCGTCGAGGTGCTCGGCGGCCAGTACATGGTGCGGATGGAGAAGAAGGACGGCCGCCGGGTCGTCACCGGTACCTCGGGCCACTACTTCACAGGGCTGACGGCGACCACCACTCCGTCCGTCGATGAGGACCTGGCCGTACGGCGTGCGGTCGCGGCCACCGCCCGGCAGCTCGGTGCCGCCGAGCTCGGCAAGGACGACGTGGCCCGCGCGGAGGGCAAGCGGACACCCTCGGTCGCCGCACTGTCCGGCGAGGCCGACGGACTGGTGGTGCTGCCCAAGGGCGAGGGTGTCCTCGCCTACCGGGTCACCGTGAGCGGCACCACGCCCGGCAGTGGCGCCCCGATCGTGCGCGAGGTGTACATCGACGCCCGCGCCGGCTACCCCGTGCTCCAGTACAGCGCCCTGAAGACGCTGACGGCTCCGGGAACAGAGGCCGCCGCGGCCGGCCAGCAGGCCGAGGCAGGGGACGAGCCCGTCACTGCCGCCGATCTGCCCTTGGCCACCGGGACCGGTATCCGGCTGAACGGCAGGAAGGCCGACCTGGAGCTGTCGCACGACACCGCCGCGGGCCGGTATCTGATGACCGACCGCTCACGCATGCGCGGCACCAGCAAGAACGCGCTGTCGACCTGGGACGCACGCGGCCGGTACGTGTCCGAGGCGTCGGGTGTGTGGCCGCGCGGTGTGAAGGAGTTCTCGTCCTCCAACGCGGACTTCGATGCCGCCGCCACCGACTCCGGAGCCGTCGACGCCCACTGGAACGCGGGCCAGGTCTACGACTACTTCAAGAAATCCCACGGCCGTGACAGCCTCGACGGCCGGGGCATGACGGTCAACTCGCTTGTGGGCGTGACGTATTACGGCTTCCCGTACGTCAACGCGTTCTGGGACGGCCAGAAGATGGTGTACGGCAGCGGCGACAAGGAGTACAAGCCGCTTTCCGCAGACACCGACGTGGTCGGCCACGAGATGACGCACGGCGTCGTCGAGAACTCGGCGAACCTCGTCTACGCGGGTCAGCCCGGCGCCCTGAACGAGGCCCTGGCCGACTACTTCGGCAACGCCATCGACGTCATCGCCAACGGGACGTCCATGGACGATCCGGGCGCGGGCCTCATCGGCGAGGATCTGTGCCGCACCAAGGCGGCCGCCGCCTGCGCCCTGCGGGACCTCAACGACGGGGCCACCACCTCCAAGAGCTTCCTCGGCGTCTCTTTCGCCACCGACAACGGCGGAGTGCACCTCAACTCCACCATCTTCTCCGGGGCCCTGTGGGACATGCGGGAGGACCTCGGCGGCGAGCTGGCCGACAGAATCGTCTACAAGGCGCTCACCGAGTACATGACCCCGCTGGACGGGTTCACCGAGGCCCGCAACGCCGTCCTCGCAGCTGCCGAGGACCTCGGGGTGAAGGCCGGGCAGACCAACATCGTCAAGCGCTCCTTCAATGCCCATGGCATCGTGCCCGGTTGGGAGGACGCCCTCGGTGTCGACTCCGACACCCTGTTCGGCAGGCTCAACACGGCGGACTCCGGTGTCGGCGCGGGCGGCGGCTGGTGGACGACGTCCAAGTCCAACGACGACGGCTCGGAGCCGTACTCCGTGTACGCCGGCCGACTGGACGGCAGCGGCGCGCCGAAGGTGATCAGTCCCAACGACGGCCGCTACCACACCTCGCCCGCCACCGACGGCAAGACCGTCGTCTGGGCAGCGTACGGGCCGACCTCGGTCGACATCCTGTCCCGCCCCGTCACGGGCGGTCCGATCAAGAAGCTGCACAGCTCCGCGACGGGCGTGGCAGGTCTGCGCGTCGACAAGGGCGTGACGGTGTTCGAGGAGTACGACTTCCTCGGCGGCCGCCACGTGGCCTACCTGCGGCCCGCCGACAAGGCGCCCACGTTCGTCGACGGCCGCGACTGGAATCTCGGCACCGCCCTCCCGTCGGTGAAGGGCGACAAGCTCGTCTACGCGAAGCTGTACCCGCAGGACGGCGACTACCGCCTGGGCGTGGAGATCATGGACCTCGCCACCGGCAAGGCGGCCCTCGTCGACCAGCTGGACGCGGCGGAGGGCCTGGGCCAGACCGGCGTCAACGGCCGCAACGTCTTCTGGCTGGCCAACATCAACGGCTCCGACCAGGGTCAGATGACGATTCTGCGCTCGGACCTGGACGGCACCGGCACCGTGAGCCTCAGCAACGAGTACAAGCCGGGCGCGCTGATCGCATCGGAGCTGACCGTTTCGCAGGACGCCCTGACGGTGACGGCCCAGACGCCCGACACCCAGTACCGCAACGAGACCCTGCCGAAGCTGTGGCAGTTCAGCACGGACGGCTCGCGCAAGGGCCGGGTCTCCTGCAACCGCGGCGACCAGAGCTACCCGGCGGCCGGCGACGGGCGCCAGGTGGCCTGGATCGACGGCACCACCGGCTGGACCGACCTGGTGGTCCGCGAGCGTCCGGCGGGCAACTGCTGACCCTCACCCGCACCGCACCGAAGGCTCCCGGGAGTCCGCCCACAGCGGATTCCCGGGGGCCTTCCCTCGTTACGGCGCCATCTCGTACGCCCCGGACAGTGCCTCGACGCGCTCCCAGACGCGCGCCGAGCGGGCGTCGTCGACGACCGGCCGCCGGAGTGCGGCCAGCGCCCAGTTCTGCTGCTCCGGGGTGGCGGAGTCCTTGCCGTGCAGCTCGACGGCGTGCGAGGAGAAGTCACGTACGAGGACGGCGAACAGTTCGTCGAGCACGTCCTCGTCGAGCCCGGTCAGACGCGCCTGCTCCAGGATCAGCTGGCCGTGGACGACCAGCGCGAACAACTGGCCGACGGCGAGGAGAAGATCGAGGTCGCGGCTCTGCTCCTCGCCGGGAGCGGCGGTGGTGACGAACTCGCACAGTGCGTCCGCCTGCTCCCGGAAACGGCCGACATTGGGCACGTCGGCGTACGCGTCGTAGGCGGTGCGCCAGTCGTGGAAGCGTACGGAGCCGAGGCCGCGGGCCGGCCCCTGCCGGAAGAGGAACGTGTCGTCCGCCGCGTCGAGGCGGGTGGGAACAGCCGCGTACTCGGCCGGATCCAGCAGATGGTTGCGCATGAACTTGAGGATCAGCGCGAGGTTGACGTGGACCGTGCCCTCCAGCTTGGGCAGTCCCCGGATCTCGGTGGCGGCCTGGGCGAAGTAGGTGTCCTTCTCGAATCCCTTGGCGGCGATGACGTCCCACATCAGGTCGATGACCTTCTCGCCCTCGGTGGTCACCTTCATCTTCGTCATCGGGTTGAACAGCAGGTAGCGCCGGTCATCGGGGCCGGCGGAGCGGAAGTAGTCGACGGCGCGGTCGCTGAACAGCTTCATCCCGACCAGACGCACGTACGCGTCGGCCAGCTCCCGGCGCACGTGCGGGAAGGCGGTGACGGGGCGGCCGTAGAGAATGCGGCTGTGCGCGTGGGTGACGGCCTCGTACATCGCGTGCTCGCAGATGCCTATCGAGGCGGTGCAGAGGTTGAACTTGCCGACGTTGACGGTGTTGAGCGCTGCGTCGAAGGCGGCGCGGCCGGTGTGCAGGACGTCGTCGGGGCCGACCGGGTAGTCGTCGAGGCGGAACTCGCTGACGTACTTCGAGGAGTCCACGACGTTCTTCACCAGGTGGTACGCCGGGTGTCGGCTGTCGGCGGCGAAGAAGACGTAGCCGTCGGGGCCCTCGATGTCGGTGCGGCGGCCGAAGACGGAGACGAGACCGGCGGCGTTGCCGTTGCCGATGTAGTACTTGGAGCCGCTGGCCCGGAAGCCGCCGTCACCGTCGGGCTCCAGCAGCATGTCGGTCGAGTAGATGTCGGCGCCGTGGGCCTTCTCGGACAGGCCGAAGGCGAACACCTCCCCCTCGGCGAGGAGTTCCGCCGCGCGGGTGCGGGCGGCGGCGTTGTCGCTCTGCCAGACCGGCCCGAGACCGAGGATGGTGACCTGCCACGCGTACCAGTAGTCGAGCCCGTAGAAGCCGAAGATCTCGTTGAGGGCGGCGATCCGGGCGGTGTCCCAGCGCTGGTCCTCTTGACCGGCGGCGGAGACCGGGGTGAGGAACGTCGCGAACAGTCCCTCCTTGGCGGAGAACGCAAGGAAGTCCGCCAGCCAGGCACGGGAGCGGTAGTCCTCGATCAGCTTGCGCTTGCCGCGGTCCTCGAACCAGTCGACGGTGGCGCGCAGCAACCTGCGGGTCTCGGGGTCGAAGTGGGCCGGGTCGTAGGTGCGCGGGTTGAACAGCAGCGGGTCGGCCATGGAAGTTCGCCTTTCCGGCTCGGGGTCGAGGGATGGTGGGCTGGAGAGCTTCAGGTGTACGTGAGGGTGGGGAGCGCGTCGTCGGGGCAGGTGGGTGCCGGTTCAGCGCTCGGGGTCGAGCCGGTGGAGGGTGGCGAGTACGTCATCGAGCCAGGCGAGCGTCATCCGCTCGTACGCGATGCCGCCGCGCAGCACGACGTGCTGGAGCTCCCGCCCGGCGTCGGGTGTTGCGGGAGCCTCGGGTCCGGTGAAGTCACGCAGCTCCCCCGCGAGATAGCGCGCGAGGCGGGAGGTGTGCGCCTGGTGGTGCCGCTCGACCTCACGGATCAGCGCGGCCGGGTCGTCGAAGGCCGCGCCGCGGATCTTCACGGCTAGGTCGTGCCGGACGCTCTCGGGTTCGATCGGCTCGTGCAGCCACTGCGAGAGCGCGACCCGGCCGCGGGCCGCGACGGAGTACTCCTTCTTGTCCGGCCGGGCCTGCTGCGGCACCTCGCGGACATCGATCCAGCCGTCGCTCTCCATGCGCTTGAGAACGCGGTAGATCTGCTGATGGGTGGCGGTCCAGAAGTAACCGATGGACCGCTCGAACCGCCGGGCCAGCTCATAGCCCGAGCCCGGCTTCTCCAGCAGAGAGACGAGGATCGCGTGTTCGAGCGCCATGCCCCTGATCCTTCTATGCAACTCGTTGCATAGACAAGCGGCGCGGCCCGGGTGAGACACGGCTCACCCGCGGGCACCGGGAGGGGCCTGCCTCACGCCGGGGCGCCGAGCGCGCGGCACGTCATGGCCGGATCGTGACTCCTCCCCCTCCTGAAGGAGGAGGTTTCTCGCTATGCCGTGGCTTTGCGACGGACCAGCCCGGCCCGTAGTACGTTCAGGGCGCCCACCGTGTCCGCGTGCGCGTGGTGGTCGCATGCGGTGCAGTGGAACTTCTCCTGGGTGGGCCGGTTCTCCTTGGCGACATGCCCGCACTGTGGGCACCTGCGAGAGGTGTTGCGGGGGTCCACGGCGATCACTTCCCGTCCGGCGCTTTCAGCCTTGGCGTGCAGGATCGTCAGGAACACCCCCCATCCGGCATCGTTGATCGACTTGTTCAGGCCGGCCTTTGCCACCGCCCCGTTAGGCAGGAACGCGCCCGGCCTGCCGGGGTCCGGCTTCGGCGCGGGAGCGGCGCTCATGTTGCGGATCTTGAGGTCTTCGTGCGCGATGAAGTCGTGTTCGCGTACGAGGTCAAGAGCCGTCCTGTGTGCGTGATCGAGGCGCTGGCGACGGACCTTGCGGTGCAGGGCGGCAACCTTCTGCACAGCCTTGCGGCGGCGCTTGGACCCGCGCTTGCACCGGGACAGCGCCTGCTGTGCGGCTTCGAGCCTCTTGGCGGCCTTCCGCCCGTGGCGGGGATTGGCGACGTGCTCACCGTTGGAGGTGGTGAGGAAGTTGGCTATGCCCAGGTCGATGCCGACCACGGATCCGGTCGCGGGCAGCGGCTCGGGCTCGGGCAGCTCGGCGGTGAGGACCACGTACCAGCGCTTGCCTTCGCGCTTCACCGATACCGTCTTGACCTTGCCGACCACGGCACGGTGCTGGTGCACACGGACGTGTCCGACGCCTTGCAAGCGGACGCGGGTGACGGGGGCGTGCGGGGTGGAGTCCCAGCGGCAGCCGTCGCCGTCCTTGGGGAAGTCCACCGTGTCGAACCGGCCCACCCCGCGAAAGCGGGGGTATCCCGGTTTGTCTCCGGCCTTGATCCGGCGGAAGAACGCGGCGAACGCCTTGTCGAGTCGGCGGAGCGTGGCCTGCTGGGACGAGAACGACCAGCGGCCTTGCCGCTCGGGATCGAGGGCGCGGATCTCCTTGAGCTGCGCGGACTGCTGCCCGTACCGGACCGTAGTCTTCGAGACATGCCGGTAGGCGTCGCGGCGTTCCTGCAAGGCCCCGTTGTAGAGGGAGCAGTGATCCCGCACCATCTCTCCGAGCGCTATCGCCTGACCCAGGGTGGGCCGCATGAGGAACTTGTACGCACGGATCAACCGGCCCGCCCCCTCCGGATCGAGTCCGACGTGATCACACTACTCTTGGTGTATGTCACCACGCTGGGAACCACTGGGAACCAAACCCTGATATCCGAACTGGTCGCTACGTCGCCTACCACCTTCACGCGCACTTGGTGTTCGTCACGAGGGACCGGCGTGGCATCTTCGATGATGACATGCTCAGACGGTGCGAGGAGATCATGCGCGACGTGTGCGCCAGCTTCGAAGTGGAGCTGCGGGAGTTCAACGGCGAGGCCGATCACGCCTCCTGGTGCACTACCCGCCGTAGATCGCCCTGTCCAAGCTGATCAACAGCCTCAAGGGAGTCAGCTCCCTATACCTGCGCGCCGAGTACACCGGCCGTATCAACCGCATCGGCATGGGGCCAGTGTTCTGGTCCCGCTCCTACTCCGCCGGAAGCTGCGGCGGAGCACCGCTGACGGTGATCCGCCAGTACATCGAGGAGCAGAAGCGGCCCGTCTGACCATCACTGCGCAGGGGCAGCGAACTCCGGCGCTTCGCGCCTCCCGGGGCAAGGATGCGTTTCACTCCCCGGCTGAAGCCGGGGATACCCACGCAACATCATGGATGGATTCCGGGCCGGGCCGGGCCGGAGAGTGGATAGGTTCTCGGCATGGAGCAGATGCGCAGGACGCTGAGATCCGAGGATGTCGTGGCGAAGATCCGTAGCGATATCGCCCAAGGGGTGTACCAGCCGGGTGACGCGCTGCCCAGCCCCGACGGTCTGGCCGGGGAGCTGGGCAAGCTGCCTAAGCCGGTCGAATCCGCGTACCGGCAGCTGATCGAGGACGGATTGCTGGTGGAGGGCCTGCTGGAACCGGGCGTTTTCGTGGCTGATCCGGAGATGGACCCGCATACCCGCAGCATTGTGCAGGCGGTGCGCGGGTTGCAGATCCAGCTGCAGCAACTCGACAAACGGCTCGGCGAGCTGACCGAGCGAGTGGGATCGGTGGAGCGTGGCCTGCGCGAGGCCCGCCGCGAACGCGGCATCGGGGACGGGTTCCAGTTCTGATCTGATGGGGCGTCCCGTCCAACTGCCGGACAACGGCCAGTGGTTGCGCGGCGCCACTGGCGTGGGCGTGGTGAAAGAGGACACGGCACACGTGTCGGAGCCCGCATCCAGCAGGCGTCATCCACCGTCCCCGGTGCCCCGGTTCCCCGCCACGGATCGGAGCTGCCGGGCCTTGCGTCCGGTTCGGAAGCATTTGTGCAGCGCGGCGAGTACGATCGCGGTGAGCACCGCGACCAGGTGCTCGCGACCTGCCAGATTGGGGTTGCTGAGCGAAGCCACCACCATCGAGCCGCCGGTGAGCGTGAACAGGACAGGCGCGCGTCGAATGACCGCGATGTACGTGAACAGGCCGACCACCGCGGCGGATGGTCCTGTGTCGATCGCCTGCCCGGCCTCCGGCGGCAGTCCGATCCCGCCCGGGCCGAGCGCGATCATCGCCCGTGCGCTGAGGGTGCCCGCCAGGGTCGTGCCGTAGGCGATCAGCAGAGTCCGTGTACGGCCGAGCGACAGTTCGGCCAGTGCGAACGCCAGAAACAACTTGGGAAGGCCCGCCCATACAGGCAGTTCCAGGGCCGGGACGAACAACGACACCGGAGTTCGCAGCAGTGCCAGAGTGATCGGCAGGTCGGCGTGTACTTCACCGAGCAGTCGTATCGCCACCGCACCACTCGGCGTCCGGTGAATCTCGTGGAGGAAGATCACCGCGAACGTGGCGAGCATCGCCAAGGACACTCCCTTCACGCGCCGGCGCGAGAGTTCCCGTACGGGTTCGACGACTATTGCCTGCCACTCGGCTCGCAGGATGCGCCCCATACGTCGGGAGAACCGGGGCAGCACGGCGCGCCGCTTCCCCGGGAGGTCGGCACGCATCGTGGATGGTTCACCGTCACTGCCGGGATCGCCCCGTCCACCGTGGTCGTCCTCGGTCCCGTCACAACCGTCGGCAGCTCGCAACACCGGCTGATCAACCCCCCACGTTCGCGGCGCCCGGCAGTCACGTCAGGCGGCGCATCGCTGTGTTCACGTACGCCAAATCGTCCACCAGACCGAAGGCAACTCGCACACAGGGGTGCCCGGCCCGTCGGGCTGCCTCGGCAAGTGCCGCCTCGCGCCTTCGAACTCGGCGCTCACCGCCTGCGCTTCACAGCGTGAGAGTGCCTTGTGGTGCCTCTGGGCGCTGAGGACCGGGCGGCCGGCGTCGAGACAGGCGCAACCGGGCGGCACCTGGAGACCATCGGGATCCTGGGAGCCTCGGCCGTGAACCCGGCTCAACCGAAGCGCGAGCTCGTCGGCATGACCACGATGTCACGCACGAAGATGCGCTGCGGCAACTGCCGGCAGGACAGGATGACGCTCGCTCTCGGCGTATGTCACCCCGACAGGAGTCGCTGCCCCACTCCTCGCGGCGTACCGTTGGGACAGAGCCCAGTACCGCCCGGGCGCGGTACGCGCCTCCTGGGCGAAGGAGCGGGCCAGGACGGCCGCCTGATCAGGGACAGGAGCGGCCCAGGATGTCGACCACTGACCCTCAACCGGGTGGCGAGGCACGGGGGCCGATCGTCGTCTTCCCTGTCACGCCCGAGAATCCGCCGTTCCGCGTGGTCGAGGTCGACGGAATCGTGATCGGAACCGCTCACGACATTGTGGAATTGATCGAGCTGGCCTCCCATGCCGGACGCAAGCATGTGGACCTCGACGATCCGGCACAGGTGAGATGGGTCGGTGGAGGCAAGTACAAGTGGCGTCCCTGAGCCGGTCCTTCATGATTCGGCTCGCCCGACGACGGCTGATGTCACCTGCTGCCGAGTCCCGTCACCGGTAGTCGAGGAATGGCAGTGGCCAACTTGCTGCGGTTCTCTTCGGCCAGGGCGAGGTCGCCACCGTCACCCGCGAGGTGCTCCGCGAGACCGAACCGGACCGCACCCGCCACCCGCACGTACATGTCGGCCGGTCCTCCCCGCCGCACCGACCACGCCGTACGCCGTCGGCGTGGTGGCGCTCGCGGCCGCCGAGCCGGCGTTCATCGCCACCGTCGGGCCGTTCCCGGGCCGGCCCGGAGGACGAGGCCGAGCCCTTACACGCGGATGACGGTCTTGCCGCGCGCGTGCCCCTCTGCGAGGTAGTGGACGGCGGCGGGGACGTCGGCCAGCGGGTAGGTCCGCTCGATGACGGGTGTCACCGAGCCGGCCTCGATGAGCTCCGCCAGGAGCCGGAGGTCACTGTGGGGCTGCCTGGAGGCGAGCCCGCGGAGCCGATGGCCGACAAACGGTGACAGAAGCAGCGCCCGCAACTGCCGGTCCGTGCCGCCGAGCCACTTGCCGCCGCCCTCGCCGCCGACGATGACGAGGGTTCCACGGGGGGTGAGGGCGCGGCGGAGCCGGGAGAGGGAACGGTTGCCGGCGGTGTCGATGACGAGGTCGTAGCGGCGGGTGCCGTCGGTGGGGTCCTCGCGCGTGTAGTCGATGACCTCGTCGGCGCCGATGGAGCGGACCAGGTCCGCTCCATCGGTGCTGCACACGCCGGTGACGTGCGCTCCGAAGGCCTTGGCCAGTTGCACGGCGAAGGTGCCCACACCTCCCGCCGCGCCGATGACGAGGACGGTTTGCCCGGCCTGAAGTCCTCCCGCGTCGCGCAGGGCCTGGAGGGCGGTGCACGCGGAAGCCGGAACGGCGGCCGCCTGTTCGAAGCCGAGTCTCTCCGGTTTGTGCGCGAGCCTGTCCTGTGCGGCACAGGCGTATTCGGCGAACGACCCGTCGCACGTGCCGTACACCTCGTCACCCGGCCGAAAGCGCGTGACGTCCGGGCCGACGGCCTCCACGCGTCCTGCGACATCCATTCCCCGCACGCGGACCTTGGGCGCCCGCAGGCCGAAGCCCATGGCACGGAGCAGGTACGGCCGGCCCGTCATGAGGTGCCAGACACCCTGGTCGACGGCGGCCGCATGAACCCGTACGAGCACCTCGCCGCTGCCGGGTACCGGCTGTCCGATCTCCTCGAGGCGCAGGACCGCGGGCGGTCCGTAGACGTCCTGGACGATGGCCTTCATGACGTGTCTCCCTCGGCTTGGGGGTACTGGAACACTTCGTCGAGCGGGACAGCGAAAACACGGGCGATCTGGAAGGCCATCTCCAAGGAGGGCGAGTAGCGGCCCTGTTCGATGGCGATGACGGTCTGGCGGGTCACGCCGATGCGACGGGCGAGCTCGGCCTGGGTCATCTCGCCGTGGGCGAAGCGCAGGGCTCGGATCGCGTTGGTGACCCTGGTGGGCCTCACCACGGGTGGAATCCCAGCCGGTAGGCGACGAGCTTCGCCGCCGATCCGAGGATCGAGGACAGGACGAACGCCAGGTAGATCGCGTTGGCGATCCAGAACTGGTCGATGTCGGCCATGGCCAGGACAAGCCCGGCCACACCGCCGATCACGACGAACGACTGTCCGACGTACTCGCCGAAGCGGTGGATCTCCCGGTCTCGCTGGTCCTTGGTGTTCGCCTCCTTGGGCGAGAAGGCCGCCACCGCGATGTGGAGCACGATCGACCCGACGATCGCCGCACCGACCGTCCACAGCAGCGCCGACACATAGGGCGCCTGAGCCAGGGGCACGTCTGCGGGCCGCCCGAGGACGACGGCCAGGTACGTCGCGTAGGACGCGATTGCGACCAGCAGCATGATCCAGGCACGTTTCTCTTCGACTGCCACTCTCCCACTCCCCATGTAAAGAAAACCTGACACGCTGGAGTGTCAAGCAGCCACGACACGATGTCAAGTTTTCTATACTTCCCCGACACGGATTCCCGGGGGCATGCCATCCGGGGGAACGCCGGTACGGCGACGAGGGCGCCCAGCCGTCGGACGCCAGGAAGCGGCGCCCGAAGCCACGATGGGGTCCGAACGCCGCAGACTGCGGTCAGGCAGGACGCGGCGTGACCGCATGGGGATGCGGGTCCGCGTGCGCCACCGCCGAGGCCACTTCCTTGGGCGTGTGCCAGGAGGCCGGGACGAGCTGCCACCGGGAGAGAACGGTCGCGACGGCGATGGTCGCCACGCGACCAAACGACCCTACGCGTCAGCGACTTGGGGCTGCGCTGCCACGATGGCCGACACCGGCCCTCTCCTCGGCGGGACAGCTCCTGCATGCCGAGGGGAACGGACAGCCGACAGAGGCGCTGACGGGGTGATCGGTCCCGACGGGTGCGGTGCGGCTCATCCCAGGGCACTGCGGGGGTGTCTAGGGTGCGGTCATGGACCTGGACGATGATCTGGGCGGGATGAGCCGTGACGAACTGGTGCTCGAGGTAAGGCGGTTGCGCACCGGTATCCGTGTGCACCGGGACAGTTCGGGGCACGAGCTGTGCTGGCACCACCCGCAGCTGTGGGGGCTGCTGCCGGAACGCGTCGAACCGGATGTGGCCGTGCCCCCGTGGCCGCGCTTCCTGCGCGGCTGTGTCCGCTACCGGGAATCGCTGGAACGCGAGCTGCCGGACGCACCGGTCCACGACCGGGAGTACGGACAGTAGGCGGCTTCCCGCGCCGGGCTCCACCCGGTCCTGGTGGTGCCCGCCGCCCCTCCCGCAGACCCCCATCGGGCGGCGTGGCGTGAACGCCGCATGCCCGGACCTCACTTCGAGGCCCGGGCATGCGGCGTCGGACCGGTGGGACACCGGCCCTGTCCACGATTCGATTCATTCGCCGAGCTGTTGACGCCGGTACTCCCCCGCGGGGAGGCCACCGATACCCCAGTCCTCCAGCTCGACCTCATCGAGAACCACGAACGTGGTGGCGGGGCTCTTGTCGAGCACTTTGACCAGAAGGTCGGTGATTCCCGCGATGATCTGCGCCTTCTGGGCGGGTGTGGCGCCCTCGCGCGTGATCTTCACATTGACGTAAGGCATGGTCAGTCCTCTGTTCTTGGGGCCGCGGTGGTCATGGGCGGCGCCGCCGGGACCCCGGCGGTCTCGAAGTGGAAGACTTTGGCGATGATCTGCCACCTACCGTCCACCAGGACCAGGGTCAGGAAGTCGGTGAAGTGCCGCGGCCCGATGGCGCACTCCACCCGGGCCATCGCTGTCACGGGGCCTGCGAACTCGATCGACACGATCCTGTCCCGTCTCGGTTCGCGCCTGGCCACGGGCGGTTCCCTTCGGCTGACCACGGGGAGGTACTCGTCCAGGGTCAGCCGCAGCAGATGACCCTCTGTGGCGGTGGCGTACACGGCACCCGGATGGAACACCTGGGCCAACGTGTCGATGTCACCGTGGTGGAGGCCGTCGAAGTAGGCGAGCAGGGCATCCGTCACCGCGATCCACGGGGCTGGGTCGACCGGGTTGTCCGGCCGACGGCCCGGCTTCTCCGCCGGCGGAGCCGTACCGCGGGCCACTCAGCGCCTGCCGGTCACATGGCCGCCGTCCACACGCAGGGCGTGGCCGGTGATGAACGCCGCTCCCGCGAGGTACAGCACCGCCTCGGCGATCTCGGAGACCTCCCCGACCCGGTTCAGCAGCGCGATACCGCCGAAGGAGTCCACATCGGCTCCCGTGTGGAGCGGAGTCCTGATGATTCCGGGCGCCACCAGGTTGACCCGGATGTCCTCGGCCGCGAGTTCGGCCGCGAGGCTGGTGGTCAGTGTGTGCACACCACCCTTGCTCATCACCGGCGCGGAAGCGGGAAAGCCCGCCAGTGCGTGGTCCACGAGGACGGTCCCGATATTGACGATGCTGCCACCGCGGCCCTGCTCGCGCAGTCGGCGCACCACGGCCTGGGTGGTGAGGTAGGTGCCCTTGAGGTTGCCGTTCAGGTATCCGTCCAGCTCCTCCTCGGTGACATCGGTGAACGGCTTCGAGGCGAACGTGCCGGCGTTGTTGACGAGGACATCGACGCCCCCGAAACGCTCGACCGCCGCACGCACCAGTGCCTCGCCGGTCTCCGCCGCGCCGATGCTCCCTGGCACCTGCGCGATCCGGTGGGGGTGTCCGAGTCCGGCAGCCGCCTTGGCAAGCCGGTCGCCGTCCCGGCCGTTGAGGACGACGTTGGCACCCTGGTCCAGGAAGGCCCGGGCGATGTCCAGACCGATGCCGCTGGACGAGCCAGTGACGATCGCTGTCGTGGTTTCGGACATACGGATACTCCATGTTCGTCGTGATCGGGTTGTTCGACCCTCGTCGGGTCGACACCTGAACCGTAGAAGCGGCCATCACATAACTCCACTACAGAGTTTGGAGTATGAAATAATCAGTGCTTATGGATGTGGATCTGCGGGACCTTGAACTGCTGGAGGCCATGGCGGAGGCCGGTTCGCTCACCGCCGCCGCCGAGCGCCTCTACGTCAGCCAGCCCGCTCTGAGCCAGCGTCTGACAAGAATGGAAGACCGGCTGGGCATGAGGCTCTTCGACCGGCAAGGCCGCCGACTGGTGCCCAACGCTGCCGGCAGGCGGATGCTCGTGGCGGCCCATCAGGTCCTGGCCGAGCTTCAGTCGGCCACCCGCGATCTCAAGGACATGCGGGAGGGGCGCGACCGGCGGGTGCGATTCACCGCACAGTGCAGCACCACCTTCCAATGGCTGCCCCCGGTCATCCGCGCGTTTCGCGACCAGCACCCGGGCGCGGAGGTGCGCATCGAGTCCGTCCCCGACGACGCGCCGATCCCCGCACTGCTCGCCGACCAGGTGGACGTCGCCCTGGTCACCAAGCCCGACCGGGAGATGGACCGGGTCAGCCTGACCCACGTGTTCGACGACGAAATGGTGGCCGTGGTGCCGGCCCAGCACCCCTGGGCAACACGCGCTCACCTCACCGCCAAGGACTTCACCGACGCCCATCTCGTCCTCTACGACGTCTACGACCAGACCCGGATCCCCTCGATGCCGTTGCCCATCCCGCGCGACGCCCGCCCCGCCCGGATCACCACCATGCCCGTCATCACCGATCTGGTGATCGAGATGGTGGCCGGAGGCCAGGGCGCCACCGTTCTCCCCAACTGGGCCGCCGCCCCGTACACCGCCTCCCACGATCTCGCTCTGGTCCGCATCGGCGCCCAACCGATGACGAGAAGGTGGTACTGCGCCACCCGCCCCGGTCCCCGCCCGCCCCACATCGCCTCCTTCGTCCACGAGCTCGTCGGCCGGCTCGCGAAGCACGCGGATTCCTGGTCCCCCTCCGGCGTCCGAGAAACCGACGCATCGTCAGTCGGCCGTAACAACCGTTGCGCCAATGCGCGCAGCCTGGCGGAACCCTAACGAGTTCTTCACGTCCCACGGGCCGAGCAATAGTGCTGCCGACCGGGTGAGGCGGCATACGCTCGCGCCGTGCTCAACGTGACCGGAATGCTCAAACGGCTGGTCATCGGCCGCGCCAAGCGCAGCGAGGAGTTGGGCGAGACGCTGCTGCCCAAGCGGCTCGCGCTGCCGATCTTCGCTTCCGACCCTCTGTCCTCGGTGGCGTATGCCACCCAGGAGATTTTGCTGGTACTCACCCTCGGCGGGCTGGCGTATCTGCACTTCACGCCGTGGATCGCGGGCGCGGTCGTGGCGCTGATGGTCGTGGTGGTCCTCTCGTACCGCCAAGTGGTGCACGCCTACCCGAGCGGCGGCGGGTCGTACGAGGTCGCCTCGACGAACCTGGGGCCGTCCGCCGGTCTGGTGGTCGCCGCCTCGCTGATGGTCGACTACGTGATGACCGTGGCGGTCTCGGTCGCCTCCGGCGTGGACAACATCGTCTCGGCGCTCCCGGCCCTGGCCGACTACCGGGTGGAGATGGCCCTCGTCTTCGTGGCCCTGCTGACCGCGATCAACCTGCGTGGCGTGCGCGAGTCCGGCCAGGCCTTCGCCGCGCCGACGTATCTGTTCATCAGCGGCGTGCTGATCATGGTCGGCACGGGCCTGCTCCGTTATCTGCTCGGTGACGCCCCGGTGGCCGAGAGTGCCGCGTACGGCATCGAGCCCGATCCCGGGGACACCCATCTGCAGGGCCTGGCCCTGGTGATGCTGGTCCTGCGCGCCTTCTCCAGCGGCTGTACCGCACTGACCGGTGTCGAGGCCATCTCCAACGGTGTCCCGGCCTTCCGTAAGCCCAAGTCACGGAACGCGGCGGCCACCCTGGCCGCGATGGGCCTCATCGCCATCACGATGTTCGTCGGCGTCACCACCCTCGCGCTCGTGGCCAAGGTGCACATCACCGACGACCCCTGCCGGCTGACCGGTCTGCCGGGCGACTGCTCCTCCTACATCCAGCGCACCGTCATCGCGCAGCTGGCCGCCTCCGTCTTCGGCGGCGAGAACAGCGTCGGCTTCTACTTCATCCAGGCCGCCACCGCCCTGGTGCTGATCCTCGCCGCCAACACCGCCTTCAACGGCTTCCCCCTGCTCGCCTCGATCCTCGCCCAGCGCCGCTACCTGCCGCGCCAGCTGCACAACCGCGGCGACCGGCTCGCCTTCTCCAACGGCATCCTCGCGTTGGCGATCGTCGCCGGACTGCTGCTGTGGGCGTACAAGGCCAACGTCACGAGCCTCATCCACCTCTACATCCTGGGCGTGTTCACCTCTTTCACGCTCTCCCAGACCGGCATGGTCAGGCACTGGAACCGCGAGCTGCGCACAGAGACCGACCCCGCGGTACGGCGTCGCCACCATGGGGCACGGGTGATCAACGCAACCGGCGCGGTCATCACCTGCCTGGTCCTCGTCATCGTGCTGGCGACCAAGTTCACCCAGGGCGCCTGGCTGGCGGTGCTCGCCGCGATCGTGCTCTTCGGGATGATGCGCAGCATCCGCCGTCACTACGACACCGTTTCAGCGGAGCTGGCGGTCACCGACCCGCGCAGCGAGATGGTGCCGCCGTCCCGCGTACTGGCCATCGTGCTGGTCTCCACCATCCACAAGCCCACCCTGCGCGCCCTCGCCTATGCCCGCGCCCTGCGACCGGACCAGCTCGAAGCGCTCAACGTCGCGGTCGACCGCGACGCATCCAACGAGCTCCAACGGCAGTGGGAGCACTACGCAATCCCGGTGCCGCTCAAGGTTCTCGACTCCCCCTACCGCGAGATCACCGGATCGGTCATGGATTACGTCCGCTCGATCAGGCGCGACAGCCCCAGGGACGTCGTCGCGGTCTTCATCCCCGAGTACGTCGTAGGCCACTGGTGGGAAGCCGGGCTGCACAACCATTCCGCTCTATGGCTCAAGAGCCGCCTGCTGTTCACCCCCGGTGTCATGGTGATCAGCGTCCCCTGGCAATTGAGTTCCTCCGCCCGCGCCGACCGTCCGGCCGCCCGAGCACCCGGTTCGGTACGCCGCGGAGAACCCACGAGGGCGCGTACGAGCAAGGACGTCAGCATGCACCGTTGACGTGCTCCGGGAACCGACCTGGGGACACATCCGGTCCATGCGGTGGTCGATCCGGCGCACCCTGGTGGACTTGCCCAGGCCACAGCGGGCGTGCAGCGGCGGCGTCGGGGCGTGGCGAGGCCCCGCCGAGCGGGAGCGGGCGGGGTCTCGCAGCGGTGCGCAAGGGGGGAGGTGCACCGCTCTCCCGGCGGGTGGGTACCGGGAAGCTGACGGTACGCGCCACGCTGGCCGGAAAGGAACCCTCGTGCACGGTTCCGGTCGTGCGGCCGAGGAGCTCGCCGGGACGGCACCCCCGTGACGGTCGCCGACTGCGGCTCTCCGGGCAGAGGTCTCGTCACACCCACCGCCACCGAAGAGGCGAGGCGCACCGCCTCCTGCCCCAAGGAGCGGGGCATGATCGGGCGGGACATCACGCACGCCCTCGGCCTCTCGCCACAACGCGTCTCGCAACTACTCGGCGGACGGCGGTCTCACAGCTGAGGACGTTCAGGATGCGTGCTTCCCTCATTGATCGCGGGGCCGCATCCTACGAGTAATCGCCAACTCTCGTCCCACTATCGGCATATCCACCCCGAACTTGCGCACGGTGAGTAGCGTCGTCGTCTCAATGCGTCGGCGGCCTCATGATGAGCCGCCGACCACCGTGCAGAGCGACGAGGAGTGAGCGCTGACGTGGCGAGTGTGGAGACCTCTCTCAAGGAAGCCATGACATCGATCGAGGGCAGTCTCGGGGCCGCCCTCGTGGACTACACCAGCGGGATGGCGCTGGGCACTCTCGGGGGTGGAAAGGACCTCGACCTGTCCGTTGCCGCGGCCGGCAACACGGACGTGATCCGCGCGAAGACCCGCACCATGGAACACCTCGGACTGAAAGACGACATCGAGGACGTACTGATCACACTCGGGGGCCAGTACCACCTGATCCGCCTGCTCAAGAGTCGCGGCGGCAACGGTCTCTTCCTCTACCTCGTACTCGACAAGACCAACGCGAATCTGGCCATGGCCCGCCACCAGCTCAAGCGCATCGAAGCAGAGCTGGAAGTCTAGGCCCGAGCCATTCTCCCGCCTTCGTCTGCCCACTACTTGAAGATTTCTTCAAGTACCTACATCTCGATGCGTAGAACCCCCTGGGAGTGTGGCATCCGGAGGCGGGAGGATCGACCCTGCGCTGCACCGCCGGTCACGAGCGGCAGCAGCCGAGGCCCCGACACACGGCCGGCCGTCGACCCAGCAGGAGCTTTCACATGCAGGTACCGCTGTACCAGGCCAAGGCGGAGTTCTTCCGCATGCTCGGACACCCAGTCCGTATTCGCGTTCTGGAGCTGCTGCAGAACGGCCCCGTACCTGTGCGAGACCTGCTTGCGGAGATCGAGATCGAGCCGTCGAACCTGTCCCAACAGCTCGCCGTGCTGCGCCGCTCCGGGATCGTGGTTTCGATTCGCGATGGCTCCACCGTCAGTTACGCCCTGGCAGGCGGCGATGTCGCCGAGTTGCTGCGGGCGGCCCGCCGCATCCTCACCGAACTCATCGTCGGTCAGAGCGAACTGCTCGCCGAGCTCCGGCAAACCGAGGTGTGATCGACGCCGCGTCGTGAAGGCAGTCCCCCGCGATCAGGGATCCGACCCGCCACGGCTCGGCATCCGTGGTCTGCGCGCCCTCACCGGGATACTGGTCAGTCCTGGAGCGACTCGCTGACCATGAGAGGCAGACATATGGCGAACAACCCATCGGAGCAGGGCAGTTGGCAGCGCAGAGCCGACGGGCGCCACGCGGTCGTCATCGGGGGCAGCCTCGCGGGGCTGCTGGCGGCACACGTCCTCGCCGGGCACGCCGACAAGGTGACCGTCGTCGAACGCGACCGCCCCGGGGGTCCTGAGTCACGTCCCGGAGTGCCGCACGGCCGGCATGCCCATGTGCTGCTCGAGGGTGGACAGCTCGCTCTGGATGCTCTGCTGCCGGGCTTCATGGCGGAGTTGAGGGCGTCGGGTGCACCCCGGCTCGGCATGCCGTCGGACATGGTGCAGTGGCAGAGCGGCCGCTGGTTCCGGCGCACGGAGGCGACGTCGTACATCTACACCGGCTCCCGCGGCCAGGTCGAGCACCTCGTGCGCGAGCGGGTGCTGGCCAACCCGGTGATCACGACGGTCACGTCGACGGAGGCCGTCGGGCTGCTCGGTGACGCCTCACGGGTGCGGGGTGTGCTCGTGCGTGAGCGCGGCGAGGGTACTGGGGCCGCCGACCAGGAACCGCGCCCGCTCGAAGCCGACCTGGTGGTGGACGCGTCCGGACGCGGCTCGCGCGCGTCGCAGTGGCTGTCGGCGATCGGCGCCGAGCCTCCGGAGGAAGAGACCATCGACACGGGCCTCGCGTATGCCTCCCGCATCTACCACAACAAGAGCGACAACCTCGGTTCCGAGTCCCTCGGTTACTACGTGTTCCCCAATCCCTCACAGGTGTACGGGGGCGGGGTACTGCCGCTGGAGGACGGCCGTTATCTGGTCATTCTCTCGGGACTGCGGGGCGACGAACCGCCCACGGACGAAAGCGGGTTCACCGCCTTCGCGGCCCGCTTCCCGCATCCCTTCATCCATGACTGGCTGCGCGAGGCCGAACCGGACACACCGCCCTACGGCTTCCGCCGGACGTCGAACCTCCGTCGCCGGTACGACCGCCCGGGCCGTCGCCCGGCCGGCTTCCTCGCGACGGGCGACGCGCTGTGCACGTTCAACCCGATCTACGGCCAGGGCATGGCGGTCGCGGCGATGAGCGCGGTGGCGCTGCGCGACACGCTGACCGACCCGCGACGTACGCCGACGACGCGCCGGGTGCAGCGGGCGCTGTTCGAAGCGTCGCGCCAGGCTTGGGACATCTCGGCGGGCGCGGACAAGAACATGCCGGGCGCGGTGGGCAACGCGGCCACCATCCGGGCCGTGGACCGGCCCGCCGGCTGGTACTTGAGTCGCGTCCAGCAGCGCTATCCCGGCGACCCCGTGGTGGGCCCTGCCTTTCGCTCCGTCCTGACCCTGACATCGCCGCTCACCACGCTGTTCGCACCGAAGGTGGCCCGGGCGGTGCTCTTCGGGCCCGTTGCCGAGACGCCCGCCGCTCCCCCGATGACGCGGGAGCCGACGCTCGGCTGAGAGACGGCCGGCCCCCTGCTCATGCGCCCGGTCGGGGGCCCGAGTTGTCACCGCTCCAAGGTCTGGGCCGCCGCCGTGCCCACACGCTCCAGGACGGCGGTGAGCACGGGGTCGCCCTCTGCGCCCGCCCGGACTGCTGCGAAGACATGGCGGGTGGGCGGTTCCCCCTCCGGAGCGCGCAGTACCAGGCCGGGGCGGTGCAGCGGCTGCACCAGACGGGGCACGAGAGCCACGCCCGCCCCTGCCTCGACAAGCGCGGCGAGCGACTGCCAGTCGTTCACCGCATGGCGGATCTCCGGCGTGAAGCCGCCTGCCGCGCAGACGGATCGCGTCACCGCACCGCAGCAGCTGTGCGCGTCTCCGACGATCCAGGGATCAGCGGCCAGCTTCCGCAGCGGAACCCGGTCCAGACGGGCGAGGCGGTGCGTGGCCGGCAACGCGACATCGAGGATGTCGGTCAAGAGGTCGGTCCGTGTGTAGCGGCGATCGGTGGAGGCAGGCGCCTCGGCGAAATCCACGGCGACCGCCACGTCGATCTCCCCCGCGTCGAGCCGAGTGAACAGGTCCGGCGGCTGGGACTCCACCACGGCGACCTCGATGTCGGGACGTGTCTCGGCCAAGGCTGCCAGGGCGGCGGGCAGCAGGCCGGAAATCGCGCTGGAGAACGCGCCGATGGTCACCGCACCGCGATGTCCCTGACCCCAGGCTGCCAGATCGGCGCGTACGCGCTCCAGCTGGGCCGCGATCACGTCCGCGTGCTGCAGCACGATGCGCGCCTGCCCGGTGAGCCGGACCCCTCTTCCCTTCCGCTCGACCAACGGTACGCCCAGCTCGCGGGAGAGCGCGGTCAGCTGCTGCGAGACCGCGGACGGCGTGAGGCGCATGGCCTGAGCGGTCCTGGCCAGGCTGCCCCGGCGGTCGAGCTCGCGCAGGGCACTGAGGCGGCGCAGGTCAATACTGAAGGCAGCGCTTATCTGTTCCATCCAGAAAGATTAACTGGACCTACCGGGTGAGCGAGACTGACAATCACACCATGACTCCGGCCTCGACCTCACGTTCCTTCCTGATCCTTCACGGTTGGCAGAACCGTCGCCCAACGGGCCACTGGCAGCGTTGGCTGGCGGACGAACTGACAGCCCGTGGCAACCGTGTGACGTACCCGCAGCTTCCGGAACCCGACCAACCGGACCTGGAGGTGTGGCTCGGCCGGCTCCATGCACTCCTCGACGCGGAGCAGGAAGCCCCCGGGCGCGAGCGGGTGGTCGTCTGCCACAGTCTCTCGGTTCTGCTGTGGCTGCACGCGGTTGCGCGCGGAGGCGTCCGGGCCGACCGGGTCCTGCTGGTCGCGCCACCGTCCGCCGAGGTGATCACACAGTACGAGGAAGTCGTCGGCTTCGGCAGGCCCGCGGTCACCGGTGCACAGGTGCGCACCCCTGCGGGCGGCACCAGGCTCGTGGCCGGGGACGACGATCCGTACTGCCCGGGCGGCGCGGCCCAGCAGTACGGTCTGCCGCTCGGTCTCGACACCGACGTCGTACCCGGTGGCGCCCATCTGGACCTGGACGCGGGCTACGGCCCCTGGCCGTCCGTCCTCGACTGGTGTGTCGATCCCGCCGTACGCATAGGTCCGCGGACCGGGAGCCGGTAGATGTGAACCGGCAGTCGGGACCGGCCGGACGGCGGGCCCAACCAGGTTCCCCTCAGGGATTGTTGTCGGTCAGCGGGCCTGTCGGCCGATGACGTCGGCGCCGAGGGTTCGCTTGGGGCGCGGTTCCACCGGTTCGTCACGTGCCTGGGCCCACAGCGAACGGACATGGCCCAGGTGGCGCGCCATGCAGGCTTCAGCGGCAGCCTGGTCGCCCGTCATCATCAGGTCCAGCAGCTCCAGGTGTTCCTCGGCGGAGGAGATCAGCTGGCCCCGTTCGTCCAGCCGGGTGAGGCCGTAGAGCCGGGACCGCTTGCGCAGCTCCCCCACCGTCTCGACCAGCCGGTCGTTGCCCGCCAGGGCGAGCAGACCGAGGTGGAATCGGCGGTCCGCGTCCAGATAGCCGATGAGGTTGTGCTCACGGGCCTGGGCCACGATCTCCTCGGCGATCGGCCGCAGTTCCTCCAGCTGCTCCGCGCCGGCGGTCCGCGTGACCCTGCCGACCGTCGGCACCTCGATCAGGGCACGCAGTTCGGTGTACTGGTCGAGATCGCGCTCGCTGACCTCGGTGATCCTGAAGCCCTTGTTGCGCACGGGCTCGACCAGGCCCTCCCGTGCAAGGTCCAGCATCGCCTCGCGGACGGGCGTGGCCGAGATGCCGAAGTCGGCGGCAAGGCCGGGGGCGGAGTAGACGCTGCCGGGGCGCAGTTCGCCGGCGACGAGGGCGGCGCGCAGTGCGTGGGCGACCTGGTCGCGCAGCCGTTCCTGGGCCGTGATCAGGTTGCGCTGCTTCAGATCGCCCATGGCATGTCCTCCGGGATGACGCGGAGTGCCAGCGTACAATGTCACGTTTCAACGCCGGGGCGGGCCACCGCCTTCGGCCGCGGTGCACAGGGCGGCCGCAACCGCGAGATCCTCCCAGGCCATCCCGACACTCTTGAACAGCCGGGGACGCGTGCGGTCCGCGGCGGCCCGTCCGGTCACGAGATCGGCGAGGGTGCCCGCCACATGCCCCGGGCCGATGGCGCCCTGCGCCTGCGGCACCAGCAGGTCGCCCGCCTCGCCCAGTGCCGCCGCCCGTGACTCGACGTACACCGCGGAGCGACTCACCAGTGCGGTGTCGGTCTCCCGTGCGTCGGGCTCGTGGGAGCCCACCGCGATCACGGTGGCGTGTGTCTGCACCAGCCGCCCATCGAACAGGGGCTCGCGTGCGGTGGTACAGCAGACGACGAGGTCGGCGTCGGCCACAGCCCGCGCGGTGCCCGTACGGGCGTTCAGTCCGCGCGCACCCGCGTACGCGACCAGTGCTTCGGCCCGCTCGCGGCGGCGCGCGACCACCGTCACGCGGGTCAACGGCCGCTGGGCCCGTACCGCTTCGAGGTGTCCGTACGCCTGCGGGCCCGCCCCGAACATCACCAGATGCCCGCCATCGGGAACGGCCAGATGACTCAGGGCCACGGCGGAGACGGCGGGGGTGCGCAGCGCGGTCAGCGCCGCGCCGTCCAGCAGCGCGAGCGGGAGCAGTGTCGTGCCGTCGAGCAGCAGGAAGCCGCCGGTGATCCGGGGCAGGCCCCGTCCGGGATTGGCCGGAACGACGCCCGCGATCTTCACTCCGGCGTATGCCCCGGTTGCCGCGGGCATCAGGAGGAGCTGCCCGGTCGGCACGGTCACCCGGCTGCGCGGCGGGCACGTCTCCGGGTCGAGTCCGTCCAGGAGAGCCTGCGCCACGGCGGCGGCGGCATCTGCCGGGGTCAGCAGTGTCCGGACGGCATCCTCGTCGAGGTACGGCAGGTCCTTGCCGGCCGGGGGGTTCACAGGGTGAAGCCCGTCGCCGGGGTGCCGTGCGAGCCGAGGACGAACGTGTGCTCACCCGTGCGGTGTTCGGTGCCGGGGACAGGTGACGGACCGTCGCTGACGATACGTAAGGGTTCGCCGGCGGTGGGGTGACCGGTGGTGCGGTCAAGGGTGTCGGCGGGCGTGGTCAAAGGAGGAAGCCTCCGGGGAACGGGTCGGACGGATCGAGGAAGTACTGGGCGGTGCCGGTGATCCAGGCGCGGCCGGTGACGGTCGGGACGACCGCGGGCAAAGGTCCGACCGTGGTGCGTTCAACGAGCCGGCCCGTGAACTGTGTACCGATGAAGGACTCGTTGACGAAGTCCCGGCCGATGGGGAGTTCGCCCCGGGAGTGCAGCTGGGCCATCCTGGCGCTGGTGCCCGTGCCACACGGTGAACGGTCGAACCAGCCCGGGTGGATGGCCATCGCATGCCGGGAGCGCATGGCGTCCGAACCCGGGGCGGCGAGGTAGACGTGCTTGACGCCGTCGATGCCGGGATTCTCCGGGTGTACGGGCCGGTCGGCCTTGTTGATGGCGTCCATGACAGCGAGCCCGGCGGCGAGGATGTCGTCCTTGCGGGCGCGGTCGAAGGGCAGGCCGAGGGCGGCCAGGGGGACGAAGGCGTAGAAGTTGCCGCCGTAGGCGAGGTCGTAGGTGACCGTGCCGTGCCCGGGAACCTCGACCTTGCTCTCCAGCGCGACGCAGAAGGACGGCACATTGGTGAGCGTGACGGACTTCGCCTCTCCGCCCTCGACCCGCACGTCGACACTCACCAGCCCGGCGGGGGTGTCGAGCCGGACCGTGGTGAGCGGTTCGGTGACGGGCACCATGCCGGTCTCGACCAGGACGGTGGCGACGCCGATGGTGCCGTGGCCGCACATGGGAAGCAGGCCCGACACCTCGATGTAGAGGACTCCGTAGTCGGCGTCGGGGCGGGTGGGCGGCTGGAGGATCGCGCCGCTCATGGCGCCGTGGCCGCGCGGTTCGTACATCAGCAGGGTCCGGATGTGGTCGAGGTGTTCGATGAAGTGCAGTCGCCGTTCGGCCATGGTGGTGCCGGGAATGACACCGACGCCGCCTGTGATGACCCGGGTGGGCATGCCTTCGGTGTGCGAGTCGACGGCGTGGTAGACGTGACGGGTGCGCATGGGTCCCTTTCCTCAGGCTGCTACTGGTGGCCTTCGGCCAGTGCCTTTTCGGTGGCGGCGCGCACGGCGGCCTCCTGTTCCGCGTCGAGCGGGAGGCGCGGCGGCCGGCACGGGCCTCCCCTGCGGCCGGCCAGCTCCATGGAGAGTTTGATGGCCTGGACGAACTCGGTCCTGGTGTCCCAGCGCAGCAGCGGGTGAAGGGATGTGTACAGGGGCAGTGCGGTCGTGAGGTCCCCGGTGACCGCGGCGTGGTAGAGGGTGGCGCAGGAGGCGGGGAGGGCGTTGGGGTAGCCGGCGATCCAGCCGACCGCACCGGCCAGGGCCAGTTCGAGCAGCACGTCGTCGGCGCCGATCAACAGGTCGAGGGAAGGGGCGAGTTCGGCGATCTCGTAGGCCCGGCGGACATCGCCGGTGAACTCCTTGACGGCGACGATGCTGCCCTTGTGGTGCAGCCGGGCGAGCAGCGCGGGGGTGAGGTCGACCCTGGTGTCGTGCGGGTTGTTGTAGGCGACGACGGGCAGGCCGCACCGGGCGACTTCGGCGTAGTGGGCGACGACGGCCCGCTCGTCGGCGCGGTAGGCGTTGGGCGGCAGAAGCAGTACGGATCCGGCGCCCGCTTCGGCGGCCTGGTCGGCGAAGCGGCGGGCCTGCACGCTGCTGTAGGCGGACACGCCGGGCATCACCCTGGACCCGTCGCCCGCAGCGTCGACGGCTGTCCGCAGGACCTGGGTCCGCTCCTCGTCGGTGAGTGACTGGTACTCGCCGAGGGAGCCATTGGGTACGACGCCGTCGCAGCCGTTCGCGACGAGCCAGGCGACATGCTCGGCGTAGGCGTCGTGGTCGACGGAGAGGTCATCACGCAGAGGCAGAGCGGTGGCGACCATGATGCCGTGCCAGGGGCGCGTACGTGGTACGAGGGCCATCAGGACTCCTAGTGTGAGGTGTGACATTTTACTGAGCGGTGTGATGCGGCCACAAGAGTCACGCGCCCGCCCGGGCAGGGACGGTGACGCACCGTCGGCAGTCAGTACGCCGGGCCGCGCGGCTGCGCCGGCTCGCCGGGGTCCGCGGAGTCGGCGAGTTCGGCGAGGTGGCTCAGCGGCACCGGGCAGGACAGGGGCCGCCGGTCCACTGCGGCTTCCTCACCGGCCAGAGCGGCCACGGCGGGCCCGCACATCCGACCCTGGCACCAGCCCATTCCGGCGCGGGTCAGCAGCTTGACCGTACGGGCATCGCACGCACCGAGGTCACCGACGGCCTCCCTGATCAGCCCGGCCGGCACCTCCTCGCAACGGCATACGGCCGTGGCGTCGTCGAGCCACGCGGTCCAGCCCGGTCCCGGGCGATGGACTGTGCCCATCACGTCGGCGAAGGCGCGCAGCCGGTCCCGGAGGCGTGCGAGCGCCGCGATACGCCCGGGACGCCGGATGCCGTGTGCTGCGGACGCGATGGCGAGGGCGGCCAGCTCACCCTCGGCGAGGGCGAGTTCGGCGCCGCCGATCCCCCCGGTCTCCCCCGCCGACCAGATACCGGGCACGGACGTACGCTGTTCATTGTCGAGCTGCAGGGCCGTGGTCCGGTCGGACATCGTGCGGGTGGCACAGCCGAGTCCCGTCGCGAGCTCCAGCTGCGGGACCAGCCCGTGCCCGACCGCCACCGCGTCACACGGGATGGTGCGGCCCGTGCCGGGCAGAGGCCGCCAGCTGCGGTCGAGCCGTGCGACAGTCACGGCCTCGACGCGGGCGGTGCCGTGGACGGCGGTGACCGCGTGCCGGGTGAGCAGCCGCACACCGTGCCGGAGCAGGGCGCCGCTGTGCAGGCCGCCTTCGGCGAGCTTGCCTGGATTGCGCACGAGGACCGGCAGCCGGCGCATGTACGCCGCGTAGGCGGCGGCCTCCACGACCGCGGGAATCCTTGCGCCGGCGGAGGCGAGCGATCCGGCGACGGCGAGCAGCAGGGGGCCGCTGCCCGCGACGACGACCCGCCTGCCGGGCAGGACGAGGCCGGACTTGAGCATGGCCTGCGCACCCCCGGCACCGACGACTCCCGGCACAGTCCAGCCGGGAAAGGGGAGTTGACGCTCGAATGCCCCGGTGGCGAGCAGCACCGCACGGGCCCGCACGGTGACAGCGCGCTCGTCGGGCCCGGCGACGGCGTGGAGCCGCCAGACGGACGCCCGTGCGCCCAGGGTCTGCTCGGGGAGAACGGTCCAGACGTGGTGCGCGGGCAGGTATTGGAGGCGGCCGGCAGCCTCCTGCGCGCGGAGCCTGCGCTCCCGGTCGGCGAACGCCCGCCAGTTGTGGTGCAGGGCCTCGGGCCGCCGGGCGCGCAGGCCGGGAGCGGGGTGCCGGTAGAACTGACCGCCCGGCCGCTCCCCCGCGTCGAGCAGCGCCACCCGCAGCCCCAGGCCGGCAGCGGTGACGGTGGCGGCGAGCCCGGCGGGGCCCGCGCCGACGACGGCGAGGTCGGCGATGCCGGAGTGACCGGCCTGATCGGGGTGGTCCGGGTGGACGGGGCCGTCCGGATGATCGGGGAGCTCGGGGTGGTCGGGGAACTCGGGGAACTCGGGCGGCTCGGGCTCAGATGGCGAGGTCGTCATGGCCGGTGCCCTCCTGGGTGGTGACCGCGTCGCCCGGACGGGCCGGGACCAGGCAAGCACGCTGGTTGGGGCGGCCGTTGACGGTGGCGAGGCAGTCGTAGCAGACGCCGATGCCGCAGAAGGCGCCTCGCGGCGCGCCGCCGTCGCGGGTGGTGCGCCAGGCGAGGATGCCCGCGAACCACAGGACGGCCGCGATGCTCTGGCCGGGCAGCGCGGCGACCGGTCGGCCGTCGAAGGTGATCTCGTACGGACGACCCTGGTCGGACCGCACCAGGGATGCCGGTGTTCTGCTCACTGCGCCGCTCCTGCCTGGTCGAAACGCTCGGGTCTGAACGGCCGCAGCTCCAGGGCCGGTTGCTCACCCCGCAGCGCGGCGGCGATCAGCAGTCCGGTCGCCGGGGCGAGGCCGATGCCCGCGCCCTCGTGGCCGCAGGCGTGGAACAGGCCGGGAACGCGCGGGTCGGGGCCGATGACGGGAAGGTGGTCGGGGAGGTAGGGCCTGAAGCCGTGGTACGTACGCATCACATGGACGTCCGCCAGCACGGGGAACAGTGCCCGGGCCTGGGCGGCGAGCCTGCGCAGCGCGGCGGCGGACAGGCTCCGGTCGAAGCCGACGCGCTCACGCGTCGCACCGATGAGCACGGGGCCGGAGGGGGTGCCTTCGACGACCGCGGAGGACTGCAGGGCTGCCGACCCGCTGGCGACATCGGCGATGTAGTCGGCGGCATAGACCTTGTGGCGCACCACGCGCGGCAGCGGTTCGGTGACCAGGACGAAACCCCGGCGCGGCAGGATGGGCAGGTCGGTGCCCGCGAGGCGGGCCAGGTCGCCGCCCCAGGTGCCGGTGGCGTTGACGACGGCCGGGGACGCCAGGTCACGGCGCGGAGTGCGAACTCCCCGGATCCGGCCGTCGGATGCGGTGAGGATCCCGGTCACTTCCTCGCCGAGCCCGATGACCGCGCCCGATCCCCGTGCTGCCCACAGCAGTTGGGCCGCCGCTCGGGCAGGTTGGACCTGGGCGTCCTGCGGGTAGTGGAATCCGCCGGCGAGGCCGGGCGCCAGATGGGGTTCGAGGTCGTGCAGCCGATCCGGCGTGATCTCGTGCGCTTCGACACCTGCCTTGCGCTGCGCCGCGACGAAGTCACGCAGGGCGGTGCGGGCGGACTCGTCGTGCGCCACGACAAGACCGCCCTTGGGCTCGTACTCGGTCTCCGGTGGAAGGGTTTCGTTGAGTTCACGCCACAGTCGGGTGGACAGCAGCGCGAGATCGAGCTCCGGGCCCGCCTCCTTGTCGGAGACGAGGAGATTGCCTTCCCCGGCGCCGGTGGTGCCGCCCGCGACCGAGCCGCGGTCGATCACCGCGACAGCCAGTCCGGCGCGGGCGGCGTAGTAGGCGCACGCGGCTCCGACGACGCCGGCGCCGATGATGACGGCGTCCAGGGTGTGTCTGTTGGGCACGGCAGTAATATGTCACATTCCATAGACCGGGGGAAGGCAGTCCACGCAACCGCCCGTCAGCTGCGCAGCGGTCCCTCACAGCGATAAGTCGCCGTCCCCGCAAGGCGGTTGCTCCAGATCTCGACCGGCCCGAAGGAGCAGTTCATGTCGGCGAGATTGTTGGACGCGGCCTTGGCCCGGTCCAGGATGAAGTAGTCGACCGTCTCGGACATGTCCTTGAAGACGCGGTCCGGGCTGCCGGCATCGGAGAGATTCGCAGTGATCTTCCCGGTGCAGGTGAAGCGGCGCTTACCGGGGTCACCGTTGTCGGCACACTCCGGATCGGCGGAGACGGCGGCGGCGAGGGCGGCGCGCACCGCCTCCGAAGTGGCTTCCCTGAGCTGGTCGTTGGGCGTGAAGGTCGTGCGGGGCACGAACAGCTCGTCGACCTTGGGGATCTGTCCGTCGAGGAAGCTGTCGTACGCCCGCTGCAGCGCCGCGTCACCCCCGAGGCGACCTCGCCAGGCGTCGAAGCCGGCCGGGTCGTCCGCCCGCAGGTATCCGTACATCTCACGGATCAGGGCGGGGCGTTCGGTCCACAGGAACTCGAAGAAGGCACCCGCGTAGTTGTAGAAGCGGAACCCGTCCCCGGCGTAGGTGGCGTGGAGCAGCTGGTCCACGGTCATTCGAGGCTTGCCCCCCGCGGTGTCGTTGATGATCCCGCGGATCAGGGACTTGCGAACCGCGACGCCGTCGTCACGGGTGGCGCCGTCGAAGAACTCGGCCGTCCCCTCGTCCATCGCGGTGGTGCGGTCGCCGCTGTACCAGGGCCCTTCGCCGAAGTAACCGGGCACGGCCCAGCGGCCGTTGAGATAGTGCACGTACTCATGGCGGAAGAGCTCCTCGAGCGTGAGCGAGGAGTCCTGTGGGACCCGTCGCTGGAAGGTGTAGAAGGTGGCGCCGCGCTCGATGTAGATGCCGCCGTTGCGGGTGTCCATCCCGGTCAGGATCGGGTGGTAGACGTCGTAGTCGGCACGGGAGCCGTACAGCACGATGTTCAGCGACGTGTTGGTGTCGCCCGCCAGCGGCTCCTCGGCGCCGACGACCCGGTGGAACTGCGCCTTGACCTGTTTGCTCGCGTAGTAGAGCTGGTCGACGGTCGCGCGGTCGAGCCCGGTGCGGACCTTCATGGCCCCGTTGTCGTAGGTGTAGGTGTACGGGAAGATCTGGCGCTCGATGTCGTCCCTGCAGACCGCGTAGGGCTTGCACGCCTGGTAGAAGTTCAGCCAGGACACGAGGGAGGCCCAAGGGCGGCTGCCGGTACCGAAGTTGCTGCGCGCGACGGGCAGCAGGGCACCCAGGTCGGGCACGATCCGACCCTTCAGGGCGTCGACCTGCCCGAAGCGGCCGTACTCGCTCAGCGCGTCGCGCACGGCCCACTCGTTGGCGGTGCCCTTGAGGTGCGTGTACCCGGCGAAGGCCCTGAAGGACGCGCGGTACGAGGCGTTCTGGGCGACCACGGTGTGGAAGGCCGTGTCCCGATTGCCGGGATAGATGCCGAGGTAGTTCACGGAGAGGGCGGCCAGGGCGGCGCCTCCCCAGGAGGCGTTGTCGTACTGGCCCGTGTGGTACCTGTCCATGGTGGCCAGGACTTTCCTGATCAGCCCGAGCTGGCTGTGCCGCAGACCTGGGGCGCTGCCCGCGTAGAGCGCCTCGCGCAGGGTCTCGGCGTTGGTACGGGTGACCTGGAAGGTGCGGGCCGCCGTGCCGAAGTCGTTGATGGCGCGCCGCAGTGTCTCGGTGGTCGGGGCGTCGGTGATGTCTATCTCGGGGTGCGAGAAGTCGTGGTACGCGACGGCGTGGAGATAGGTGAACATCTCCAGCAGATGACTGCCGTTTCGGCCGTCGTGACGGGCGGCGAGCGCGGATATCCGGCGGCCGACAGCCTGGACGTGGGCGTCGGACATGATCGGGACCAGCCGGGCGTCCCAGGCCCAGATGAGGCCGCTGAGACAGCCGTCGGCGGTGACGGCCGGGTCGGCGAGGAAGTCGACGAGCTGCTCCGGTGCGAGGCTGGTGACGCCGTCGAGGGTGCACGGGACGCCAGCGGCGCGAGGAGCGGCGTTGTGCGCCGGATCGCTCTTGCCGGGGCCCTGGCGGCCGGGAACACGACCCTCGGCCAAGCCCCCCGGCGCGGAGGCGGGCTCGCCAGTGCGCCTGGGCGCCCTGGCGAGGCGGTCCACCTCGTCGAAGGGGTTGTCGTCGTGGGCGGTCTGTGCGGCCGGGCCGGGGCGGGCGGCGAACGTGGCGGGGGCGGCGAGGGCCGTCCTCTGGGGACCGTCCGCCTTGGCGACCTGTCCGAGCGGCGCGAGAAGGGCGACAGCGGTGGCTCCGGCGAGCAGGGGTGTGCGCGCGGATCTGAGCTGGGACACCGAAGGCTCCTGAAAGGGGAGGTGGGAGGTGGGTGTGTCAGCGGTGCGGTCATCGCGAACTGCCGGGCACGCAAGGGGCATTGGCCGGACCCCGCAGGGGAACGATGTGACCTGTAACATAGTAATGTGAAATTGCACTGACAACCCCTCAGCACCCTTTCGTCTTCGAGAAGTTCCCCTGTGACCGTCGACGACGCCTGAGCAGGCGGCTGCCCGTGCCCACACCGGCAGTCATGACCTGCCCGTCTCCCCGGAGTTGGCCGCGTTCACCGGACTGGCGGCTGGTCGACCGCGGGATGATGTACCGCACCGACGGACCGAAGATGAGTACCGGTACTCACGAACTCCAAGCACCGGGCACGGAGCATTGGATCATGCCTACACGGAAACACACTGCCGTCGCCATCGCCGCCGCAGCCGCCGTCCTCACTCTGGCAAGCTGCGGGAAGAGCACGGACGACCTGTTCTCCAACCTCAATGGCACCAACTCATCCAGCTCGCACGACACCGATCCCTCCGGTTCAGACGCGCCACGGTCCGACGCACCACCGAACTACGCCGACAACAGCCGGGTCCGGCAGCCCGGCGAGATGAGTCCGCAGGACGAGAAGCGAGCCGGGCAAAAGGCCACTGAGGTCCAACGGGCCCTCGACGAGCTGCGCCGACGGGGCAGGATCAGTCCTGCAGAGGTACGGCCCGTACTCGCACAGCTCGCCGCTCCCGCCCACCTCTCGGTGGAAGAGCTGCTGATCGGCCCCGGGATGGACAAGGCCGAAGGCAGCACTTACGGCATCTGGATCGGCGAGACCGCCTGTGTCACCGGAGCCGTCAGCAAAGACCGTGTGTGGGCCCACGCCAACGGCCACTACCCCGAGACCGGTTGCCTGCCCCCGGCGTCCGCTCACTGAGGCCTCGATGTTCGGCCGCAGAAGCCGTCCTGGGGGACGCGAGGATCATCGCGAAGGACCGGCCGGGGCCATCGAGGAACTGGGCCGGGCGGTGCGCGCATCATTCGTCTGCAACCAACTCACCGACGTCGAGCTGCGCCAGGAGATCCACGAGGATTGCAGCAGGGCGACACGATATCGACTACTTCACCAGGGCCCAGGGAGGCGCTCAGCGAGGCGGCGTGACCAGCCCCATCTCATAGGCGGTGATCACGAGCTGGACCCGATCCCGGGCACCCAGTTTGGTGAACAGCCGTGACACGTGCGACTTGGCGGTGGCCACCGTGATGAAGAGTTCCTCCGCGATCTCGGTGTTCGACCGGCCGCGTCCGACCAGGGTCAGCACTTCCCGTTCCCGCTCGGTGATGCCCTCGACCGGCCGTGGGGAGCGCTCCGGGACAGCCCCGGCGCGCCCGACGAAGTCCGCGATCAGACGGCGCGTCACACCCGGCGCGATCAGTGCGTCGCCGGCGGCGACCACGAGGATCGCCGCGAGGATGTCGTCCACCGCCATGTCCTTGCCCCGATGACCGTCCGGGTCGTGCTCGCCGACGAGGTCTGCGCACTGGTCGGCCTGGGCCTCCGTGTGCTGATCAGGGTGGCGATCCCGAGCCGCTGCTTCATGCCGAGCGAGAACCCGCCGAGCCGCGTGGGTGGGTGGGGAGGGGGACGCCGCTGACGGTGGCGGCGCTGACCTTCTCGGGTGCGGCGATCAGATGGTCGCCGATCTCGAAGCCGAGGACGACGCAGATGACGTCCAGGTCTTCCAGTTCGAGGGAGACCGGCCGGCCGCACCACACGCCGGACATCTTGCCGGCGGAGATCGCCAAGCCGTGGTCGGCCAGGCTGCGTTGCGGCTCGGATGCCTTCAGATGCCCTCGCCGTCGGCTGACGGCCCTCGACCGACACGGCCTCGTGAACCAGCGCGGCCATGGGCCTCCGCCGGCCCTGATCACCAGCCGCGTCACTGGTCTGCCTCATTTCCGCATAACTGCCCATGTGAGCGCTTGCCTGCTGCACCATGTCAGCCATCCGCGATGCGCATACGCGGACTTGGGGGGTGGGGCGATGGAATCGCTGAAGCCGCTGGGCGCGGGCGATCCACACGCGGTGGGCCCGTACCGGCTGGTGGCACGGCTGGGTGCGGGCGGGATGGGGCGGGTGTACCTGGGCCGTTCACGCGGCGGGCGTGCGGTCGCCGTGAAGGTGGTGCGGCCCGAACTCGCGGAGGACCACGAGTTCCGGCTGCGCTTCGCACGCGAAGTGGCGGCGGCCCGGAGGGTGAACGGGGTGTTCACCGCCGGAGTCGTGGACGCCGACCCGGACGCCGACCCGCCCTGGCTGGCCACGGCCTACGTCCCTGGCCTGTCCCTCGATGTTGCGGTGGCACGGTCCGGGGCGTGGCCCGAAGGACCGGTGACCTCCCTGGCCGCCGGGCTGGCCGAGGCGCTGGAGGCGATCCATGCGGCCGGGCTGGTCCACCGGGATCTGAAGCCGTCCAATGTGCTGCTGGCCTCGGACGGCCCCCGGGTGATCGACTTCGGGATCTCCATCGCGAGCGAGGTGAGTGCCATCACGCGCACCGGCGCCGTGATCGGCACCCCGGGTTTCATGTCACCCGAGCAGTTGACGGGACGTCATGTCGGCCCCGCCAGCGATGTGTTCGCGCTGGGAGCCGTGCTGGCCTTCACCGCCTCGGGCACGGGGCCGTTCGGCACGGGCTCGGCCCAGGGCCTGATGTTCAGGATCGTGTACTCCGAGCCGGACCTGGCCGCCGTTCCGCCCGGGCTGCGCCCGCTGGTGGCACGCTGCCTGGCCAAGGAGCCCGAAGACCGCCCTGTGATCGGCGAGGTGCTGTCGGAGATGACGGACGCCGCGGGGGCTGCTCAGACCACACTGCTGTTCACCAGTGCCTCGTGGCTGCCCGAGACCATCGCCCGGACAGTACGGGAGTACGCGCAGACTGTCGCGGAGGCGGCGGGCGCGGGTCCGGACACCCCGGACACCGGCTCGGCGGTCTCCGATGCTGCGACGCGCACGGCACCGGGCCGGATACCGTCGCCGCCTCCCGTACCGCCGACGCCGCCGCCTTCGATACCGCCCACACCACCGCCCGGGCCGGGGACAGCACCCGGTATGACGCGACCGGCACCGGACGGCATCCCGCGTCCCCCCTCCCGCCCCGTGCGCCGACGCCTGGTCCTCGCGTCCGCCGCCGCGGTGGCACTCATCGGGGTCTTCGCATGGCAGGCGGGGGCGATCTTCGGGTCGGCGGACTCCTCCGACGGCGCGGACGGAGCGTCTCCCTCCTCATCGACGGTCTCCTCGGCCACCCCCTCACAGACCGCCTCGTACGAGCCGTCGCCGACGGACTCCGCGACGGAGGTGCCCACCCCGACCAGCGACCCGACCGAGACGTCCCTGGTGGAGACCGACAGCAGCGAACCCGAACCGGAGCCCACGCAGGCCGGCGGCGTCGGGGAGATCACCGGGAGGTGGCTGGGCAGCTACGTCTGCAACCAGGGCATCACCGGCCTGTCGCTGACCATCGAGGACGAGGGCGACGGAGACGTCTCGGCGGTCTTCAGCTTCTTCCCCGATCCGTCCAACCCGCTCGTGCCGCGTGGCTCGTTCGCCATGAGCGGGACGTATGTGGAGGGTGAGCTCACACTCGACGCCGACTACTGGATCGAGCAGCCCCCGGACTACCTGACGGTCGACCTGGACGCTGAGTACGACCCCGACACACCGGGCCATCTGGACGGCAACGTGTACGGGGCCAACTGCAGCAGCTTCTCCGTGGCCCGTTCCTGACGTCGCGGGGAGCGCCGGACCGATGCCGGTACGGGGCCGGCGGCGACGCACAGCCCCGCAGATGTGCAGCATGCCTTCGCGACGACGGCGATCACCCCGCGTCCGCGGCCCCGGCTTCCCGCGTCGGCTCCGCCCCAGGTGTGGCCGCGTGGGACCCGGGCAGACGCACAGCACAGGACGTCCTGGGAAGGGGCAGCAATGGAAATTTCCGGCGTCATCAGCGCCATCGTGATCGGCATCGTCATCGGTGTGCTGGGTCGGCTCGTCCTTCCCGGCCGTCAGCCCATCGGCTTCCTCTGGACCATCGTCGTCGGCATCGTCGCCGCGTTCATCGGCACGGGTATCGCGGCCGGACTCGGCGTCGCGGACACCGACGGGGTCGACTGGATCGAATGGGTCATTCAGATCGCTGTCGCTGCGGCCGGCGTGGCCGCCCTCCAGCGTCTCAAGCTCCGCCGCTGATCGGGCCGCAGTCCGGCGGACAAGCAGTGCCGCTGTCCGCACCTTCGACACAGCGCGCGCGGACGGGTGCACCCACTCACCCGCGAGCCACGCCCCGGTTGCCAGGTGCGGCAGCGGCACGGTGCGCGGCCCGTGCGATGTTGCGTGCCATGCCGCCGAACACGACGGCGTGGAACGGTGACACGCTCCACCAGTAGACATGCCCGAGGAGGCCGTGGGGGTGGAACAGGGCGCGCTGTCGGTACCGGCTGCGGCCGTTGCCGTCCGATTCCACGGACATCTCCAGCCAGGCGAGTCCCGGGAGACGCATCTCGGCACGCAGCCGTAGCAGTCGGCCCGGTTCGATCTCCTCCACCCGCCAGAAGTCCAGCGAGTCACCGACCCGAAGCCGGGCCGCGTCCCGGCGGCCACGGCGGAGTCCGACCCCGCCGACGAGCCGGTCGAGCCAGCCCCGCACGGCCCAGGCGAGCGGGAAGGAGTACCAGCCGTTCTTGCCGCCGATGCCTTCGATGACCTGCCACAGCGCCTTCGGCGAGGCGTCCACGGCCAGCGCCCGCCGATCGGTGTACAGGCTGCCTCCCGCCCAGTCGGGATCCGTGGGCAGGGGATCACTCGGAGCGCCCGGCAGGGAGGCCGAGGACCAGCGGGTGGTGACCTGGGCGTCGCGCACACGCTGAAGAGCCAGCGTCAGGGCCTGGTCGCAGCCGATCGGTGCGCCCGGCGGATCGGGGACGTACTCCGCGATGTCGTGCTCGCGGCAGACGACCTCGTGGCGCAGGGACTCGGCCAGCGGCCGGGCGATAGACGGGGGAACGGGAGTGACCAGGCCGATCCAGAGGCTGGAAAGCCGAGGGGTGAGCATCGGTACGCGCAGGATGAGGCGGTGAGGCAGCCGCGCCACCACGGCGTATCGCCGCATCATCTCCTCGTACGTGATGACATCGGGCCCGCCGATGTCGAACGTCCGGCTCACCGCGTCGGGCATCCGCGCACTGCCCACGAGATAGCGCAGCACGTCCCGGACGGCGATCGGCTGGATGCGGGTGGCGACCCAGCTCGGGGTGACCATGACCGGCAGCCTCTCGGTGAGGTAGCGCAGCATCTCGAAGGACGCGGAACCGGAGCCGATGATGACCGCGGCGCGCAGCACGGTGGCCGGTACACCCGAGCGGAGGAGGATGGCGCCCACCTCGGCACGCGAACGCAGATGGGCGGAGAGTTCGCGTTCCGGGACATCGGCCGGGGTCAGTCCACCGAGGTAGACGATGCGTCGTACGCCGGCGGCCCGGGCCTGCTCGGAGAAGAGCCTCGCGGCCTTCCGGTCGGTTGTCTCGAAGCCGGAACCGGAGCCGAGAGCGTGCACGAGGTAGTAGGCGACGTCGATGCCGCGCAGGGCTTCGCCGAGCGAGGCCGCATCGGTCACGTCTCCGCGCACCACCTCCACGTGTGGGGCCCACGGGTGGTCACGCAGCTTCGCCGGCGTCCGGGCCAGGCAACGTACTCGGTGCCCCGCATCCAGCAGTTCGGGCACCAGACGGCCTCCGATGTAGCCTGTCGCGCCCGTGACCAGACAGTGGGGTCGCTGTGCTCCCTCGCCGCTCCCCATCGGTGCCCTCCGTTCGTGCGTGTCCCGTGCTTCTCACGGTCTCGCGCATCGCTCTCCTCCGCACGGCCGGTACCCCACCAGGTCCGGCGCCGCGTCTCCCGGGACGGCCCGTCGCCCGGCGAACGGCGCGCGCTACGGAGCCCTGCCGGTGGCTCGTGGGCCGACGTGGCGCGGATGAGTAGGGGTACTCAGGCGGACGCCCACGGCCGTGGCCATGCTGAGGGCGAACCACCGACGAAGGAGCGTCCGCCATGTCCTCAGGTTCCCGGCCCGTCCTGCCCATGCGGGCGGGCGTGCCCCTCGCACTCGCCGCACTCGTGTGCGCCGGCCTTCTCGTGTCCGGGCTGCGGCCGTACGACCGGGCGACATGGCTGCTGGAGACGTGCTGGGTGCTGGTGGGTCTGCCGCTCGTCGTCCTCGTGTGGCAACGCTTTCCGCTGACGCTCCTGCTGTCCTGTCTGCTGGCGCTGCACGCGCTGGTGCTGTGTCTGGGCGGCCATTACACGTACGCCAGAGTGCCGTTGGGCGAGTGGCTTCAGGACGGGCTGGGGCTGACCCGAAATCCGTACGACCGCATCGGCCATCTGATGCAGGGCTTCGTCCCGGCGATCCTTGTGCGGGAGTTGCTGGTCCGTACGTCGCCGCTGCGCGGAAGCCGCTGGTTGGCGCCGCTCACCGTGTGTGCCTGCCTGGCCTTCAGCGCGGTCTTCGAAATGCTCGAGTGGCTGGCCGCCGTGATCGGCGGGGAGCAGGCCGACGCGTTCCTGGCCACGCAGGGCGACGTCTGGGACACCCAGTGGGACATGTTCTGCGCACTGGTCGGCGCTGTGGTGGCGCTGGTTCTGCTCAGCAGGGTGCATGACCGTCAGCTGTCGGTGCGCCCGGCTCCGCTCAGGGCAGCGGAGCGCCGCGGGCCGTGAGCCAGAGTTCGTACCACTCCTCGTGGGTGAGGTCCGGTTCCTGCTGCGCGGCGTCCCGGCAGGCGCGGATACGGTCAGGACGGGCACTGCCCACCACCGGTGCGACCCGGGCCGGGTGCCGTTGCAGCCACCACAGCAGAATCGTCTCCGGCGTCGTGCCCTTCTTCTCGGCCAGTGACGTGATCAGCTGGGCGGTCGCATGCTCCGCCGGCGTCTCCTGCCGGCCGGTGAAGCGGCCCCGCGCCAGTGATCCCCACGCCTGCAGGGAAATGCCGTTCTCCCGGCAGAACTCGACCGTTCCGAACGGAAAGCCGTTCATCGCGGCCTCCGTGGTGTTCACGAGGACGCCGGCTTCGAGCCAGTCGCGCCGCTGCAGGCTCATCTCGAGCTGATTGGCGACGAAGGGTGCGTCGAGGCGTGCCTGGAGGGCGGCCATCTGTACAGCGCCCATGTTCGACACACCGAACCGTCGCACAAGGCCCTGCCGGTGGAGCGACATCAGCGCCTCGGCAATGTCGTCGGGGTCCGCCAACGGGTCCGGCCGGTGCAGCAACAGCACATCGATGACGTCGGTGCTCAGGCGGGCCAGGCTCTCCTCGACCCGCCGGGCGATGCTCCGGCCACGGAGGTCGTAGATTCCGGGCCGCTCGCCGTCCGCAAGGCGGATACCGCACTTGGTCTGCACGACGATGCGTTCACGCAGCCCTGGCGTGCGGGCGAGCACCTCGCCGAAGACCGCCTCGGCCTTCCCGTGACGGTAGATGTCGGCGTGGTCGAACGTGGTGATCCCGCTGTCCAGCGCGGCCTCGATCGCCGCCTCGGCCTGTGCGATGTCCGGCGCGCCGTAGGGCTCGGTGTCCCAACTGCCGCCGAGCCCCATGCACCCGTACAGCAGCCGGTCGCCGCCCGTCCCTGCCCTCGTCGTCACATCCTCACCCTACGGTGGGCTGATCAGGACGCCGCACGGCGCCCCAGCAGGGCACCGCCGACGATCCTTGCGGGCGGGCACAGAGTCTGGCCGTGGGTGGCGAAGAGGTCGTCCCGGGAGGAGAAGCGCCCGAGGTCCTCGCGCACCAGTGCCGACAGGTCGAAGGACGAGCAGCTGTTCGCGCCGCAGGTCGAGCCGTCCCAGTCCACGGCGGTGGAAGCGAGCGCCTCGAAGAGCGTCTGAGGCCCCGTGTTGGTGAAACCGCGGGGGTTGGCCGCGCTCAGCGCGTCGAGAGGCGCGTACAGCTCGGAGACGTTCAACCACGTCTGCTCGATGCGGAATTCCGGCCAGGCCAGGAGGACCGTGTCGGGTACCAGACGGCGAAGTCGGGGGAAGCGCTCGTACCAGAACGAGCCGTCCACCAGAAGGCCCCGCACGCGGGTGGGCACGCCGGCCGCACGGGCCACCGCTTCGAGAACGGCCAGCCGCTGGCTGCACGAACCTGTGCCCCGCGCCAGAGTCCGGGAGACCGGTTGTGCGTCATTGAGTGCGTAGACCGGCCGGACGTTCTCGCTGATGAGCTGGTGCGCGGCCTGCAGCACCGCGCGCTGTGCGGGCTCGGAGGCGGCCCGGGCTTCTGCGAGCAGGTGCTGCACGCGCGCGTGACGCCAGTCGAGGATCGGGGTGGGGGCTACGGACCCATGGTCATCGAGGGCACCGGTCGGCGCGGGTCGCCGGTTTCGCCACCACGGAGTCAGCACTGCGCTTGTCATGTCGGAATGCTATGAGGCGGCACCAGGGGCCCGGTCACCGCCCTCCCCCACGGCGGGCGCAGGTCCGGTGGCGCGGCGGAGGCGGGGTCAGGGTGGGGGGCCGGGGTCCATGAGCTGGTTGAGAGCCCGTCGCTCAATGTGGCCTTCTGGTCCGTGACGACCGGCAGCTGTGCCAGGGTGCCGGGGGCGATGAGCCCTGCCTGGCCACCGATGCCTGGTCCCATTGAAGCGCTCTCCTCCCTTCGCAAGCTCAGGATGGAGATTCCGCCCTACCTTGCGGTGGGAGGCTTGACGCGACGAGCGCGCCTGGCGACTGCTCTTCCAGCAGCCGGGATGGCCACGAGGCCGATCCGGTACAGGTGCAAGATGTTCCGGGCTGCGTTGTGGTCGGCGTTGCCGAACCAGCCGCAATCGGGGTTCTTGCACACGAACGTGGCCTGGTCTTCCCGGCTGCCGGGCGTGGTGAAGCCGCACGCTGAGCAGCGCTGGGAGGTGCCGGGGGCGGGGACTTTGACCAGGGTGCCGCCGAGCTGGGCGGTCTTGTACGTCAGCATCGTGACCGTCCGGCCCCATGCCTCCCCGCTGATGGAGCGGTTCAGCCCGGCCTTCTGGGCAACGTTCTTCCCCGGCTTCTCGATGGTTCCCTTGGCCGACGTGACCATGTTCGTGATGGTGAGTGCTTCGACCACGACGGTGCCGTAGGTGCGGGCGATGGTGGTGGTCCTCTGGTGCTGCCAGTCCAAGGCCCGGCGCTTGGCTTTCGCGCGCAGTCCTGCGATCTGGTCGTAGGTGCGGTGCAGCCGGCGGCTGGTGCGCACGCCGGGCTTGCGGTGCTGCTTGCGCCGGGCGGCGCGCTGCTCCAGGCGCAGGAGCTTGGTCTTCTCCTTCTCGGTCAGCCACTCGCCGTGCTCGAACGTGGTTCCGTCCGAGAGAG
>NZ_JBIAPT010000030.1:18555-94737 GCF_042888425.1 Streptomyces sp. NPDC002889 | reverse complement strand
CGGACACAAGACGCCGCATGCCTCCCTCACCCCGAGCAAAACCATGCCTGACCAGCAGAAATCAAGGCATCACGTTCGGTTGAGATACGGCTTCTGATGCGCGCGTGGTCCAGCCCCTGGCGGACGGCTTAGCCTGGTGGCTCATGCCTGGAGGCGTCGATCCACTCTTGCAGCACGAACAGCAGATAGTCGGTATCGGCCGGCTTGGTGACGTAGTCAGAGGCGCCCGATTCGATGGCCTTCTCACGGTCGCCCTTCATCGCCTTCGCTGTGAGCGCGATGATCGGCAAACCGGCGAACTGTGGCATCCTGCGGATCGCCCTCGTGGTCGCATAGCCGTCCATCTCCGGCATCATGATGTCCATGACGACGGCCGCGATGTCATCGTGCTGTTCCAGGACTTCGATGCCCTCGCGGCCGTTCTCCGCGTACAGCACCGAAAGCCCGTGCTGCTCCAGGACGCTGGTGAGTGCGAAGACGTTGCGGATGTCGTCGTCGATGATCAGCACCTTCTCGCCGTCGAAGGCGAGCGTCACGGCGACCGTCTCGGACCACGGCTCGTAAGACGTCCCGGTCGGCCCGCTCGGCCGGCCGGGCAGGTCGCTGGGCTGCCTTGCGGCCCCCAGCGCCCTGCGGCGCCTCCGGAACAGGGCTGCGGGTCCTGAGTTGTTCGGGTGCGCTGACGAGACCGGCTGGAGCGGCAGCGCAGCGTTGTCCGCCGAGCCCTCGCCGTCTTGTGCCCCCGCGTCCCTGGGGGCGAGCTGCGGACGGTCCTGCGGCGCCGGTTCGCTCGGCTGCAACGGCAGATACAGCGTGAATGTCGAGCCACGGTCGGGTTCGCTGACCGCGTGGATCTCGCCGCCCAGCAGCCGGGCGATCTCCCGGCTGATCGACAGCCCGAGCCCCGTACCGCCGTACTTGCGGCTGGTCGTTCCGTCGGCCTGCTTGAACGCTTCGAAGATCACCCGCATTTTGCCCGCCGCGATCCCGATGCCGGTGTCGGTCACGGAGAAGGCGATCATTTCGGCGTCCGGGGCGCGCAGAGAGCCGGCCTCCAGGAGCTGCTCTCGGATGGCCACGGGTACGTCCGCGCCCGCCGGCCGGATGACCAGTTCGACCGCGCCGCTGTCGGTGAACTTGACCGCGTTGGACAGCAGGTTGCGCAGTACCTGCAGCAGCCGCTGCTCGTCGGTGTGCAGCGTGATGGGCAGTAGCGGCGACACCCGTACCGAAAGGTTGAGGCCCTTCTCCGCCGTGAGGGGCCGGAACGTCGCCTCCACGTAGTCGACGAGCTGCACCAGCGCGATACGGGTTGGGCTGACGTCCATCTTGCCCGCCTCGACCTTCGACAGATCGAGGATGTCGTTGATCAGCTGCAGCAGGTCGGATCCGGCGCCGTGGATCGTCTTGGCGAACTCCACCTGCTTCGGGGAGAGATTGCCCTCCGCGTTGTCCGCGAGCAGTTTGGCGAGGATGAGCAGCGAGTTCAGTGGCGTGCGCAGCTCGTGCGACATGTTCGCCAGGAACTCCGACTTGTAGCGCATGGAGATCGCGAGCTGCTCCGCCCGCTCCTCCAGCACCTGCCGGGCCTCCTCGATCTCGGTGTTCTTCACCTCGATGTCGCGGTTCTGCCGGGCCAGCAGCTCGGCCTTCTCCTCCAGCTCGGCGTTGGAGGCCTGCAGAGCCTTCTGCCGGTTCTCCAACTCGGCTGTTCGATCCCGTAGTTGCTCGGTCAGCTGCTGCGACTGGCTGAGCATCTCCTGCGTTTGCTCCTGCGACCGGCTGAGCATCTCCCGTGTCTGCTGCTGCTCGAGGATCACTGTGCTGCTGTGCTCGATGAAGTCAGCAACTTCCTCGGGGATGTCATCCCTGCGTTCCCCCAGCCACCGCTGCGCTTCTGCCACGCGGGTGGCGGACAGAAGGTCTCTGTCCCGAGCGCGTTCCTCCATCACGGTCAACCATTGCTGGAAGCCAGCATCCTCCTCGACCCAGGACGACAGCCTGTCCCATTCCCGGATCAGGGCTTCGTGAGCGATCTCCGCCGTGTCAGGACCACCAGATCCCAGAATGACAAGGCGGCGATCGGGGTCGGCCAAAAGCTGGGCGGTAGACCAGTCATCGCCGAGGTGAGAGCGGTGCGCGGTGACGCGGACGGCACTTGCGGCTCCTCCGCGGGCGCGGATCATGGACAACAGTGCACGGCGGATGCGGTGATCGCCCAGCCGCAGATGCTCGCGCAACCCGCGATAGACGTTCTCCGCGTGCTGGTTCAGCGCCCCAGAAACGCCACCGAGGCCGTAGTAACTGTCGAAACTGATCTGCCGGTCGTGCTGCAAAGGCCACAGTTCCGTCAGCGTGAACTCCAGCAGCGGCAGACTCCCCACTGCTTTGCTGGCTTCGGCGGCAATCTTTTCTGCCAAGCCCGGGGTAAAGGTGACACCAGCCATATGGGCCGGCTCCACAATCACCCGGGCCAGTGCTGCCTCGTCCAGCGGAGAGACGTTCAGTTGCCGGTCCTGCAGCCGGGCGCCGATGTCCGGCATTTCCAGCAGGTCGGGCAGGAAGTCCGCACGTAGCGTGCACACCAGACGCACGTGCGCGTCCTGCACCGTGTCCGGGGGCGGCAGTAGATGCTGCAAGAACTTAAGCGGCTTCTCACCGCCCGGACCGCTGCTCAGTACCTCCTCGAACTGGTCCCCCACCAGCGCCAGACGTTGACCTGTCAGGACGGCAACCTTCGACGCCACAGCCCAGAATCCCTCTTCCCGAATGGCGCGGGATCGGTGTTCCAGTCGTTCCAGAGAGTGGTCAGCCCCAGGATGCTCCAGGTCGAGCAACGCGCGGGCCAGTGACTCATAGGGAGCCACTCCGGGACGGAACGTGCCCACTTTCCAGCCATCGCTTTCGAGGGCAGGGCGCAGACCTGCCGCCACCAGCGAGGACTTTCCGACCCCCGAAGGGCCGGTGACCATGACGAGGGGCTGCGCCTTCACCATGTCCTGCAGCCGTCTGACCTCGCGTTCGCGGCCCACGAACACCCCGGCCTTGGCATCCTGCGGTGTGAAGGCCTGCAGTCCGCGGTAAGGGCAGGGAGGAAGCACCGTCCGGCCAAGCACCTCGTCCCAGGCAGCTGCCACTTCCGACAGTGGGATGGCGTAGGCGTCCTGCGTTGCATCGTCTCTGCCGGCGATCGCCAGCATTCCCACGACTGGATCACCCCATCGATCCGTCCCCACAACCGGAGATCCGCTGTAGCCGGGCTGGGCCCGCAGGGCTGCTTCAGAGCGGGCATCGAGCTGGATCAAACCACCGCCGACAGCACCCCGTAAAAGACATGTGCTCCATGCCCCGTTGGTTCGACGTTCGGGTGTACGCGCATACCCGAACACCGATACCGGTGCGTCAGGGACGAGACCCACGCGTGCGTCCACCAGCCGTGCTGTGCCTGCTCCTCCAGGCAGCGTGTCGCCACCCACCACCACAAGCCCCGCGACGTCGCGGCCAGAGCCGACGGGCCCAGGGGGCGCGTCCCATGCTGCGACTCGACACACGCGCAACGGCGCGCCCTCACGATCGCCCAGTAGCACGAATTCAATCTGAATCCGTGCATCACCAGCCGGCGGCTCACGGTGGAACTTGTCACGGCCGAGCGCAGCGTTGATCACGTGGGCACACGTGACGATGTGCCGGTCACCCACCACGAAACCGACGCCCACGGGAGCGTCCGAAGTCCGTGAGCGGATTTTGACGATGAATCCTTCCCGCCGCGCATGCACGGCTCTAGGCGCGCTTCCACAGCACCCGCACGGCGAAGTTCACTTCTGCCGTCCCCTTGGCGATGATCACGCCGCTCTCGCCGCCGATCTTGAGACCGAACTCAATCTCCATCTCGTCAGGCTTGAGCTCCCGAACCGTTGCGGAGACCTGCGCCAGAGCCGGCTGCACACGCTCCAGCGCCTCACGCAGGGACGTCTGTGCCCGCGCCACCACACCGCCGTCCGCAGCCAGCTCCAGGTCCGAGCCTGCCAGGCCGCTGTCAACCTCGAAAACGGCTGTGCCCTCATTGTCATCCACGGTCATCATGACGAGTTCCGCCACGGCCCCCCCTATCGGACATACCCCTCGATTACGCGGCACCCATCCTGCGCCATTCAGCCCAGACCTCGCAGCAGAATCCACCGTCCTGGGTAAGAAGCCATCCTTCCGAATGTGATCGTTGAGTTCGGGGGGGTGGGCATGAACTCCGGTCGCTGGCGGGAGAGATGGGCGTGGTTGGTCCGCTCGTCTGGCTCAAGGAGGCGGCTGGTGCCGTCGGTACTTGGTCTGCTGGAGGCCCGGGAGAAGAACGTCCGAGAAGAGGTGGCTGGGCTGCGGGAGGAGGCCGAGCGGGTGCAGGCCGCGCTCATCGCGGCGGAGTTCACGCTTCAGCGTCTGGCCCAGGCCCGTGAGACGGTGGCCGAAGTGCTGGCCGAGTCGCCGTCCGCGGTCGCGGAGTCGGCGCGGAGCGCGGTGGCGGGATCGGTGGTGCCGCGGCGGGCCGAGGGCATGGCGGCAACGGTGCGCCCCAACGCGTCCTGCCGACTCCCTGACGCGGCGGCCCTGTGAGGGGCAGACGGCGGCGGCCGTCCCTGAACAGCTACATCGTGCCCGTCGTGTCTTCTCCCGACGAGGGCTCCCAGGCGCCGCTGAAGAGGGCCAACTCAAGCACGTCCGCGTGGCATGCGGGCCATCCGAGACGGGACGAGGCGAGTTGCTCGGTGGCGGCGGTCATCCATAGCAGGTACACGTCGTAACGGTGCGGGGTCCAGCCAATGTCGGACCAGATCCACGCCGCCACGTCGGCGGCGGACTGCAGCCCCGCGTCCAGACCGACGCGGGTTGCGTGAGCCCGCAGGACCCGCGATACCCGCCGGTCCAGAATCAAGGCCAGCGGACCTGTTCCTGCCTGCGAAGCCAGGGCCAAGTCCACGAAGTAGAGGAACTTGGTGAAGAACGCGGGTCCCAGACTGATGATGGCTCCGTCGAGCAAGCGGTACGCGGCTACCGCGTCATGTGCCTGAACAGCTCTCGCCGCTTCGGCCAGCGTGTCGGGGACGGACGGCTGCGCGAGGATTTCCTTCAGCCGGTGAGGCCCGTAGGACGTTGTGCCCTGGCCCCAGACATACGAGGCAACCAGAGCCTCGGCCCACGCCTCACGCGCAGCGGCGTCCCGCACCGCCTCAACGACCTTGGCCCGGGTTACTGTCACCACGTCCGTGCGAGACCGGTTGGCCAAGCGGCTCGGCCACGGGCTGATGGCCGACCAGCGTGACGGCCTGTACCCGACCGCATGACCGCCTGTACCCCTTGCGTACGGGTCTCCCGGACCTTCCAGCCATCGGCCCATGGCCGCAAGCGCGGAACCCGGCAGCAGCCGTCGGTGCATCTCCGCGTCCAGCGCATCTGCGAGATCCTGTCGCTTCAAGTCTCACCTCCGTATCACCGATATGCCCCGGTGCCATCCTGGTACCGCCCTCGGACAGACAACGTAGGAGTGCACGCTGGTTCGAGGACGACGACGTCTCGAGCAGCATGCCGCTCCAGTCCCACCAGACCTTCGACGACGTGGGTGTTGCGTCGGCACCGTGAATAGGCCTCCCCAGCTCAACACGCGGCTGGACCGGCTTGGTTGCCGAGGATCGGGAGGCTTGTGCGGTGACTGCTGTTCGCCCCACTCCGCGGCTATCCGTTGATGCACGAGGGGCTGTTGATACTGTGCTTGTCCGGTTCGCCTCTGACGATGCGGTAGGGCACCTTGCTGAAGTCCGAATACTTGAGGCTGCTGTAGCGGAGCGGGGCGAGCCGGTTCACATCGGCTTCCGAGAGGAGGGTCCGGATCTTCATGGGCGGACACAGGCTGCCTGCTGCCCGCACGGTCAGCGGTTCGCCGGACGACCCGCTCACGAACTGACTGTCCTTGCGTCCGTCGACTTCGTAGTCCAGGGCGATTCGGAAGTCGTAGGCGGCGCGTAGTGCCGTGACGTTCAGCACGAGCGTTTCCTTGTGCTTCTTCGGCAGCCCGATCCTGCGGCTCTGGAAGAACTTGGTCCCCGGTACGCCCTCACCGCGGCCGTCATCGGGGATCTTCGCCGCCGGGCGTGCGTCATCGACCACGAACTCCATGAGCCGCGCGCCATCACCCTGGGTGCCGATCAGGACTGCGGGGCCCGTGGGCACTTGACTGGTGGCGGTCTTCACCAGCCTGACGTCGTGGATGACCGCCTCGCTGTCCGCCAGTCCCTCAACTCCCACCGTGAGCGACACTCCGCCGACCACGTATCCACCGGCAGCCATCGCTCGTTCCATGTAGTCGAGAGGGTGATCCTCGAGCTTCGAGTAGGTGAAGAACGCCGCGGCTGCCTTCGTCTTGTCGCGAGGAAAGGCGATGGAACTGCCGCCCAGCAGGTCACTGGTCTGGAGCAGCGTGGTTCGCAGCGCTTTGGCGGCGGGCGGTGCTGCGAGCCGGCCGGCCGCGGTGTCGCTGACCTTTGATGCACCGTGTGAATCCTTGTCGTGCTGCCGCCCGCCGGAGTCGTCGGGCAGCACCCACACTCCCGTCGCCACGCCTCCCACCGCGAGGGCGATGACGACCGCTGCAGTCAGCTTTACTGCCCCTGGCCGTCGGGGTGTCTGGGGAAGCGGCTCGTTGCCGGGGAAATCCGCCTGCGGGAGGACCGCAGGCGGCTCCTGCGGAGACCGGTCGCTGGAGTCCACGCCTGCCGCTGCTGCCTCTGCACGGAGCCTGAGCAGTGGCGCGGAGTCGCTGCCCAGTGCGTGCGACAGTGCGACCACGGTGGTGTCGGTCGGCAGCTTGTCCCCGTTCAACGCCGCGCTGACGGTGCTGCGGCTCAGGCCGGCCTTGCGCGCCAGAGCTGCGGACGTCAGTCGGCTGTTTAACAAGTGGTCGCGGAGCTGCCTCTTCAGCTCGTTCAGCGCGTCTGATTGATCTTCGGTTGGCTGGTTCACACATCCCCCACGGCACCTGTGCAGAGTTGTCCATTGTTGTGCAGCCTGAACATCTTTGGACACTTCTTCCGTCAGGTTGAGCGCAATGCCCCTGCTCTCGACGGGAGACACCGTGGACCACTCGACAACCTCACTCGTTCTGGCCGTACTTGCCCTGACGATCGGCGCGATCTTGGCCGCTCTGGTCGCAGCGGCTGCCGGGTTCTTTGCCCACCGAGACGGCCGGTCCGTACCGTCCGCCATGACCAGTGCTGGCACCGCCTTCGGTGGCACCTACACCATCGTCCTGGCGCTGATGGCCGTCGTGGCCCAGTGGCTGAAGTGAGGCTGCGCCCAGTGCGACTCCTGCGGCGCCGTGGAGAAACACTCCCGGCGCCGCGAGTCGCCTCGGCGGCCGACCTGTCCAGGGCAGCCGGTCGTGTCCGGCCGCCGGATGGACCGCCACCGTATGAGGAGGCGTGCGCCTATAGGGGCGGGGCAAGGATGTCCAGCACGTCCGAGGAGACCACCCTCGGCTCTTCCTTTGGCTGCTGCTCGTGCAGAGTGCCGCTGGCGCCCAAGGCACCGGACGTGAGCACCAGGCGTGTGCCGTCGCGGAGTTCTCGTACTTTCGCCATGGTGTTGTCCTCGGCCTTTGTCCAGCGCCGTCCCTCAAGTCGCCACAGGCCCGGGGGAGCCGCGACCACCCGCGGATTTTGCCGACTGTGATCGCAGGTCCATGCCTCCACGGCGGCGAAGAGTCGTCCCTTGCGGTCCCACCACAGGTCGTGGACACCGAGGCCACCGGTGGACCCGGGTTCACCACCGGGCGCCTGCGCTGCGGAAAGGTCCGTGGTGACGGTCTTCCCTGTGCGGGAGTCCATCAGCATCACCGACTGGGCGGTCTCACACGCTCCGCCGTGCACACCGCCGATCAGGGCGACATCCGCACCGGGGTAAGACGAATGCGTACTGGCGGCCGCCAGCGGGACGGGCGAGTCACTCCCGCTCGATCCCGCATCCCGCACGGCCGCGTCTGTTCCGAGAACGAACAGATTCTCCGGGCCCCCGTACGCCGAGACCTGGGCCGGATCGCTGGCGGCCAGCACAGCCTTTCCCGGCAGACCTGTCAGGATCCGTACGGTGCCGCCCTGCCCAGGAAAGGACACCTCGAAGAACACCGGCGGATCCGCTGATGCGAGATCGAGGCGCAGCACGTGACCGCCGCCACGCTGATACGCCAGTACACGGCTTCCACCGGCCGGGCCCGCGCTGGCGCATCCCGGACAGGGTATCTGCCGTGTCCGACCCGTTGCCGCCTCCACGGCGACCAGCTGCTGCCCGGCCAGCTCGACCCCGGACCCCGACGTACGCTCCGCAAGAAAGAAGAGATATCGACCATCGAGTGTCCATCGGGGCATTTCGGCGCCTGGCGTTGAGAACTTCCCGGTATGCCGGGCTACCTGCCGACCGTCGCTCACGACCACCATCGCCTCAGCCGTCACGAACGCATAGGCCGCACGGGCCTTCTGGCTGCCTTCCGAAGTCTCGCCGCTCGTCCCTGGCCCCGGCCGCCCGTTGAACCACCAGGCAGCCGACAGTCCCACGAGAATCAGCACCACAGCCAGACCTGCCGGCCTCACAAGCCTGCCCATCCGCACCCCCCTGTACCTGAGGCCAGCACCGTAGGCCCATGGGCATCCCTCGGCCTGGTGAACCCCGGATCTTCCTTCTCTCAACACCCCAGTGCCGCAACTGCTGTGCTGTGTGGGGCTGGTGAGAGGAAATCGGTAGACGGGTGCCCTAACTGCCACCTCCGCTGAAGCCCCACCAGCCCAGTCCGTCGGCGAAGGGGCGGGTGGGGGGCTGGGCCCCGATGCGGCGCAGCAGGTCGCCAAGCCCGGGAGGTGCTTTGAGTGTGGGGGTGATCCTCGCCGAGAAGATGGGTCTGGCCGTTGAGTACGGCGCGGTACTCGGCTTCCGCTGCGTTGAAGTCGCCTCGCTGGCCAGCGATCCATGCCAGATTGTGTCGCGTCCAGAGGGTGTCGATGTGATCAGCCCCAAGGAGCCGTAACGGCCTTCGAGCACCGCCTGAAAATCCGACTGGGCCCCGTCCAGGTCCCCGCGCAGGTCCCGCACACGTGCCAGGGCGTGTTGGGTCCACAGCGTATCTGGATCATCGTCCCGCAGGACTCGGCGCTGGATGTCGAGCAAGGTGCGGTACTCCGATTCCGCGGCTGCGAAGTCACCGGCCAGATCGGTGAGGTGCACACGGTGGAAACGCAGCCTCAGGGCGGTTCGGCCCTCGGAGGGAAGCATGGCCCCCACCGTAGCCACCTGGTCGGTCGCGGCTCTTGCGACCCCGTACAGGCCGGCGTCCGTGGCGTATTGGATGCAGGCGATGGCCGTGACGGTGAGGGTCTCCGCCTTCGGGCCGTTGTCCCCGTCCCCAGCCTGTTCCAGCAGCCGATGCATATGAGCGGTGGCGAGGTGCCAAAAGGGCCAGTCGGCCGGGTTGCGGGGGTCACGCCTCGCCGCGGCGTCGTGCAGGCCCTTGCTGGCCAACGCGAGGTATTCACCGCGAGACGCGCGAACCTCGTGCAGTGCACGGGTTACTTCAGCGACAAGCGGATGCAGAGTTACTGTGTAACTCGCCGGATCCTCGGCGTTGAGGTCGGGAACTTGGGCTGTGACTAAGCCGAAGTCGGCGAGGGCGTTGATCGCTTGCTGGAGGTCGACTTCCGGCTGGATCTGGAATTGCGGGGACGCACGAAGGGCTGAGGGGGAGAGCACCTCCGTGTAGGGGATGGGTCGGGGAGGACATGACGACCACGCAGCCCGCGACCGCCGTCGCGACATCGCTCGCCCAGGTCCCCGGCCAGTTCCCGCCCGACGTTCTGGCCCGGCTCGAGCAGATCGACCGCGACGCCACCGAGCACGTCGAGGACAACCGGCCGGAGAAGACAAAAGGGTTGTACGCCGCCGACTGTCGCGCGTGGGAGGCCTTCTGCGCCGAAGCCTGCCTGCCGCCGCTCGCCGTCCGCTCCGGCACACTGGTGCTGTTCGTGGAGTGGTGCTGGGTCCAGCCCGGGTACACGCCGGGCCTGTTCCTCTCCCCGGCCACCATCGACCGCCGTCTGTCCGGCATCGTCGTCACTGCTCGGCGCCAGCACAAGCTGCAGCTGGCCGCCGACGTCGCCGAAGAGGCCCGCGCCCTGCTCAAGGCGAAGAAGAAGGCCCTGAAGAAGGCCGCCGAGGAGCGCGGCCGCGGCCCGGCCCCGGCCCTGCTCGTCAAGCACATGCTGCAGATCGCCCGCACCCTCCCCGACGACATGTGGTCGAGAAGCAAGGCGGATGGGCCAAGGGCAGCACGGTCATGCGCGGGTACCGCGAGGATGACGACCGATGGGAAGAAAATGCCCTGATCGGCGTGCTGTAAGAGACCGTGACCAGCAGCGGGATGCCCCCCGCATGCCTGCAGCCAGCGCACTGCCCAGTGCGTTATGGTGGTCGTACGGTGTCCACTGCGGACATGCTCGACCGCTCGTCAAGGGGTCGGGAACCACGAAGAGCCCAACTGGATTGCAGCCAGCCGGGCTCCTCGCGAAGTGGTCTAACTATCGAGCCCGGCCGTCGTCCATTCGGCCGGGCTCAGTTATGAGCGCAAGCAGCCACAACGCCGGGGTCATAGTTCACATCCCGCTCTGCAGGATGCTCACCACCCACTCGATGAACTTCACGATCGCGGGAACCACCATCAGCCAGTCGACCGCAGCCTGACCAATGGACAGGCGTCGCTCACGACTTGCCTTCTCGTGCTCGCTGTCGTGCGTCACCGCACCTCCCAACTGACCCCAAAAGCCCTGGAGTCCAGGGTCTTCACCTCCCAACGAGGCGAAGAACGGGAGGGGTTGTTCGAAGGCAGCCACCAGCATAGGTGATGCCGTCACCCCCGAAAGGCGAGGGACCACAACTTGTGGGCGGCACGCACAAGCCAACCACTAGATCTGGGGTTTGGTTGCGTTTTCGTGTCATAGCACGTGTCGCACGGCGCGGGGCTGCGCCGACGCTTCCGTTGGGCAGTACGTCCGCGCCGTACCGACGCCAGCTCTGTACCAGAAAGCCATTGCCGGCGCCCTGGACCGGGTGCGCTGCCGACGGCAACGACTCCATGGAGTCGTTCGCCAACGCGCACCGGACCTGCGTCTATTCACTCGAACGCATGTTTGGCGCAACCTTTCGAAACCAACTAGGAGTATCGCCGAGGCGAGCTCAAGAGGGGCTATGGGATGATCTTGAATCCCTGACAGCCCGGCCCGTCACCCGTTCGGCTCAACGTCGTTTGTGGTGATGTTGGGCTGTCGTCTGGGCCGGGGTGGGTTGTGAGCTCGATCGAGCGGACCGCGTATCCTCGGTTCAAGCGGCTGATCACCGCGCATGAACTGCATCTGTTCTTCTCGCCGAACCGGGACGAGGCCGAGTGGGCGGTCGGTGCCACGGACTGCGATGAGTTCTGCTGGCCCTGCTGCTGGTGCTGACCCCCTCCGTGGCTCCTGCAGCGGCAGGGATAGTCGATGGGTGACCCAGACAGTGTCACTATCACTGCCCCGGTCGCTCCCAGAGCCGATTCGAGCCGGCGCATGCCATGAATGACGCAGGAGGCGGTCGGGCTGTCCAGCACGTCGTCCGTTGCCCATCAGCTGATGGCCCTGGAGCGCAAGGGATTCCTGCGCATGGAGATCTCCACTCCCTCAGGCGAGCACACATCTGTGACCGTCCTCGTCTGGGCGGCTCTCCGACGGGCGACTGGTGCCTGCGTGCCGCCTCTCCTGCCGATGCCATAGTGGCGCGCTTGACGCGGTAGGGCTCTTACCGCGCCGCGCGGCCGAGCCGCCCGGGTCACCGCTTCAGGTAGAGGGCCAGAGCCACCCATACGGCGACGGCGAGCGTCAGAGCCGGGATGAGCGACGGGTGGGAGACCGCGATCATTCCGGCGAATCCGGTGCCCAGCAGAGCCACCACGGTGCGAGTGCGGTCGTCGGTCATGTGTCCTCCTGATATCGAGACGAATGTCCCGCCGTCCCGGTCGGCGGCCGCCACGGTGAAGCACTCGGGGGTTAACGACGCAACCCCTTGAGCACGCTCGGTACCCAGCAGACAGGAGCCGCCCCAGAAGCGAAAACCCCGCCGTGGCGGGGTTGGTCCTAGATCCAGACCGTCAGTGGGTGCGGCCGTATTCGAGGAAAATGGGCGTCTATCTGGACCGACTTGGCTCAGAGCCAAGACAGGAAAGACGTGGCGCCCCCATCCCTCGAATCTCACCTACTCACGGAGTAATCGGTCCGTGGCGGCCTCGAAGTCTTCGAGTGAGTCGAACGCTCGGTGCACGGACGCCAGTCGGCACTTGGGCAGCCGACTTGCGCGGCCCGCCGGTGCCCCGGTGTGCTGTCTGCCCGGCCGAAGTGGGGGTTGGCTGCCGTACTCCCGCCGTCGCGCCGGAGTTCGAGGAGCCGGGATGGCGCGAACTGGCCGCCCACGCTGCAGGAGCGGAGTGCCAGCCGAGGTGGCCGCGACAGCCGATCCGCCCGGTACGACCAGGACCGCGACCAGGAGGCGCGGCAGCTGGCCGGCGGGCAGAACGGCGACGAGGCTGACGCCTACCTGAGAGTCACGCACGCCTTTGTACTCAGTCCCTTGTACTGCGTATATACCTGCGTATCCCTCGGGAACTTGGGGCCGGTGTGACCTTCCGTCACTTACCGTGCACGAGGGCCTAGCATCGGTTGGGGCCGTTCGTGTATCGGGGAGAGTGCGTGATACGAGACCTGGTCTTCAAGGAGACCGCCCGCGCCCAGTTCGATGCTCTGTCTAAGGAGCGGAAGACCGACGTCGGAAAGGCCCTGCTGGAGATCGTTCAGGAAGCCGACCGGCACGGGGTATGGCGGTCCGAGGACAGGCACTGCCTGGCCGTCACCTACGACGTACACACCAGCGCGGTCGTTGTGACCGGCATTGGCACGGACCAGGCCGACCCGGCCAGTCTCGGTCAGCCCTACGAGGGCATGGCGATGCGGCCCGGCGGACGTGGCTGGATCCATCTGAATCCCCACGAGGAGTGACGCCCCGTCACGGCTGGCGGCCCCGCGCCCGTGGGGTGCGGCCTCTGTGGGCGGTTTACGTGGCCTGGCTGTTGCCGTCTGGGCCGTGTGCCGAATGGCGGTGAATGAGGCTGGCGGCGGGGGAGGGGTGCCGGGTTGATCTTCGGTCGCCGTCGACCGGACGCGTGTCGGGCCGGGGCCGTACCCCCGCCGTCACGCATCACCGCGAACCCGCCCGCCCCGGGGCCACCGGGGCGGGCGGGTGTCCGTCACACAGCCACCAGACGCCCTCTCCCGACGGGCAGTCAGCTGCCATGCTGAGCAGCTGAACTTCCACCTCCCCCTTGGAGAGCAGCGTGGACCTGAGCGCCACCGGCGAACCCGTCATCGTGCAGGAGGACACCCAGGTCCACGTCGGCGTCGACCTTCGGCCGGGCACTCTCACCCTCACCCGGAACGGCAAGGACTTCGCGGCGTACCACGCCCTGGTGCAGTTCGCCTCTGTCCGCGCGAACCCGTGGGCAGCGCAGGAGGTCAAGTTCTCGGCCAAGGGGCCGGACGGCAAGTCCGTGGGATTAACCGTGGATCTCCTCAACGACGCCTGCGACGGCCCCCGGGCTGGCGTTCCCGCCGCGATCTGGAAGGTCGTGGCCCTCGCCGCGACCTCCGCCGGAGACGTCGGCATCACCTACACGCCTCCTGGCCGCGCCTGATGTAGGGATGTCGTGAGCGGCGTATCGGCAAGAACCGACTCCGCTGCCCCCTGACTGTCGTCTCCTGGCGGCCGTGCGGTCCGGCCATGGACGACAGCGGATCGGTTGATGACAGCCCTACAGTGCGCCCTCGTTCCCCCGCAGCGGAGCCCACCACGAAGTGGGCGGCGCCGTCGCTGCCCGCACCACTTCACCAAACGCCACCATGGCCGCGTCCGGGCGCGCGGTGGTGTTCACGTACAGCGGGGACCTGGCTGACTGCGAGTGACGGCGGTTCCGGAGACGTGTGGTCGCCGGGCTGGTCGACGCTATCGGCGGATGATGTTGACGGTCACTGTGGCCGCAGTGCCGCCGAGGAAGACAGCGCCGCCGAATGCTGCGACTGCTGCAATCGGATCGGTGTGGCCGGTGACGATCAGCAGCAGGATGCAGACGGCGGAGAGCAGCGCCGCGATGCCCGGCAGCAACTGGCCGATCTGGCTCAGATGACGCGTAAAACTTGTTGTACCGTCGGTCTCGGTCGTAGTCATTCGAGTTCCCTGAATTGTTCGAGTGTCACGGGACGCGAGACTCCACGACCTGCCGGGGAGTCCCCCGCTGCACCTCGCCCGCCAAAGCATCGGTGCAGCACTGGGGCTCCCCGTTCGTCGTACTGGGGCTCGCTGAACTGGAGGATACGCAGAGCGCGCCGCCCCATCCCAACTGCACGTGCGATACGGAACAAAAGAGTTCCGCGGCATTCTCGCAGGAGAGTACGGAACCTGATGTTCCGTTAGGGCTCCGTCACGGATGACCGAGCGTGAGGCGACCGCACCGCCCACCATCGCGGAAGCAGCTGCTCCCCCTCGGCCACGGCTGACGGTGCGATCGCCTCACGCTCGGCGCGGTACGACGGCGTGGGCAGTACTTCGCGAAGAAGAAGGGCATCACCTGGCTCAACGCGATCAATGACCAGGTGATTGGGATCGGGCAGAGAGTGGTGCCCGGCACCCCGCGCGACTCCCTGTTCATCCTGGACGCGCTGCTGAACCTGGACGGCGGGGTAAAGCCGGAGATGGTCGCCACCGACAACGCCTCATATTCCGACATGGCCTTCGGCATCTTCAGGATGCTCGGCTACCGCTTCTCCCCGCGGTTCAAGGACCTGGAAGACCAGCGGTTCTGGAAGGCCCAGATGCATGGCACCGAGACGGCCGGCGGGTACGGGCCGCTGGAGGCGCTGGCCCGCAACAAGGTCAACGTGAAGAAGGTGATCACCGCCTGGCCGGACATGCTGCGGGTGGCCGGCTCCCTGGTCACCAACCAGGTCCGGGCCTACGACCTGCTGCGGATGTTCGGCCGGGAGGGCCACCCGACCCGGCTGGGGCAGGCGTTCGCCGAGTACGGGCGGATCGCCAAGACCCTGCACCTGCTCGCCGTCGTCGACCCGGTCGACGACACCTACCGGCGCCAGATGCACAAGCAGCTCACCGTCCAGGAGTCCCGCCACAGGCTCGCCCGCGAGATCTGCCACGGCAAGAAGGGCACCATCCACCAGGCATACCGGGACGGGATGGAAGATCAGTTGGGCTCGCTGGGTCTCGTTCTGAATTCCGTGGTGCTCTGGACGACGCGGTACATCGACGCCGCTGTCGCCGAGCTCCGCGCGGACGGCCACGAGATCCGCGACGAGGACGTGGCCCGGCTGTCCCCGCTCAAGCACAGGAATTTGAACGTCCTGGGCCGCTACAGCTTCACCGCCTCCCAGCCGGTCGACGGGCTGCGGCCGCTGCGGGACCCGGACGCGGTCGAACTCGACGAGGACGACGAGGAATAGGGGCTTGGCGTCTCTCCCCGGTAGCCGGATCGTTGTCCGGGGTGAGGCGCCGGGCCAGGGAGGGCCTGGCCGAAGCGGAGGAGGGGCGCTGTGGCGCGTTCGTCCGGGTCATCAGCGCAGCGATACGCAACGCAAGAACTCACGCGGCGGTCTTGAGACATGGTGTAGACGAAGTGGCCTGCATACGCCCTGTCAGCAGGGGGGATCCTCATAGTCGAGGACAAAAGCGAGGGGATACCTGCCTGGTGCCGGACTCTTTGAACGCCGAGCATGGAGGGATGCCGAAAATCTATCACCCGATCCTCATGGGTAACAGGGATGAGACGGCCACTGACTCGGCTGCACTCAGCCCTTTTCGAGCAGTAGCCGTCACCACGGTGGCTGTGGGCTGCGTGGCCTTCGCGTTGTTCGCCGTGTCGCTGTCAGTAGGAAAAGCGCCATGGGCATGGTGGATGCAGATCCCCATCCAAGGTGCTGGCATGCTTGCGCTGGTGGCCGGATTCGTCATGCTGTTCCGGCGACCGGGCCTAAGCCGCACCGGCGCATTGCTGGTGGCATTCGGGTTGACCTGGTATGTCGGCGATCTACAGTTTAGCGAACACCAGGCCTTATATTCAGTCGGCTTTTGTCTATTCTTTTTCAACGCCGCGGTCATGGCGCAGATCGTCTTAAGCTTTCCCTCGGGCCGGCTTCGGGATCCCATCGCCGCCATAGTTGTTTTTGGTCTTTATGGCATTATTCTGATCAGCCAGACCGCTCGATACTTCGTCGAAGAATCGCCTCCGCCGCAGGTCTGGGGCGACCCCAAAGCGGGGACGTACTCACCCTGGGCTACCGCCGGGACGCTAGCCGGGATGATCCTCTGTGCCGCCGTGCTCGTGCTGCTGATTCGACGTTGGCGGTCAGGGAGTCCACCGATGCGCAGAAGCGCCATTCCGGTCCGGTTCTTCGCCACCCTGGCGGCTGTGATCGTCAGCGGCTTCCTGATCGTTGCACTGACACACGCAGCTGCCCAACTCAACCACATCCTGCTTTTCGGATATGCCACAGCTGTACTCCTTGTTCCCCTTGCCAGTCAGGTCGACGCACTTCGGGAATGGGTTGGCCGGGCTAACGCTTTCGAAAAGCTTGCTGATTTCGAGGAGGTGGCAAGCGAGAGTTATCGGGAACTCCTCGCCAAGTGGCTCGGCGACCCGAAAATCGAAATTCATCCATGGCTACCTGACGGGAAGCGGTACGCAAATTCGGCTGGCGATACTGTCGAACTGCCTACAGATCCGGGTCGCAGCGTGACATTCTTGGAATGGAAGGGTCACCGAATTGGCGCACTCTTTCACGATTCCTCGCTGGATGGCGCTCGGCAGCTGAAGTCAGTAGCGGCTGTGACGAGAATCGTTCTCGAGAAGGAAGCCCTTCAAGCACAACTGCGCAGCAGTCGAAACCAGCTGATCGACCTTGAAATCGAACACCGTAAAGATCTGCAGAGCGCACTTCATGACGGCGGGCAGGACGAAGTTATCGGGATTCGGTTCGCTCTCCATGATCTGATAAATGAACTGGGACAACAGGCGGAGTCCAGCACCGTCGGGCTGATACAAGACGGTATAGCTAGGACCGAGCGCTTGCAGGACCAAATCAAGGAGGTTGCGTTTGAGCTGTACCCGCCGGCGCTCGACTACGGTTTGAAGGCTGGCGTCGTGTCGCTCTTTGACAAGTTGCGGCTCCCCCCAAAAGATCTGACGATCCCGGAAACACGCTGGCCAAAGCGAGTCGAGCACGTTGCTTACCGGGTCATCAGCGAGGCGATACGCAACGCCAGAACTCACGCACACGCCAACACAATTCGGGTCAAGGTCACGCATCAACCCGATTGGCTCATAGTCGAAGTAATCGATGATGGCGTGGGGGGTGCTAACTCGGCTGAAGTGCGGGGAGTCGGAAGTCAGCGAGCACTTCATCTAGTGAATGTACTTGAGGGGAAATTTACCATCGACAGTCCACACGGCGTGGGCACACACGTGAAGGCGGAACTCCCATGCATATTATGATTTCCGACGATGCCCCGCTCTTCCATGACCTGCTTGCGCCTCGTCTGCGGCAGCGCGGGGTTCAAGTGAGTCAGGCCAGGTCGATTACCGAGACCAAGGCACAGCTTGAGCAGGGCTTAGCTCCCGATGTAATCCTGCTGGACATGGACTTTTCGGTCGCAGGAGAGGGATCGTTCGCTGGGCTGACGGCAGCTCGGAGCATCCGTCGGGGGTACCCCGAAATCGCTTTGCTCGCCATGTCGAAACACGACGAATTGCGCATCGCGTTAGAAATGATGAACATCGGGCAACAGGGCGGCCGTATCGGCTACCTCCTCAAGGACAAACTCGAGGGCGTCACCCAGTTACTGGATTTCGCTCGTACTGTGCATGCTGGTGGCATCTGTATTGACGCGCAGCTGAAAGGCTTAGCAGCCCGTGGCGGGAAGCTGACTGACACGCAAAAAAGGGTTGTAGATCTGATTGCGCGGGGGTACACGAACAGAGCAATCGCCGAGCGACTTCTAATTGCTGAAGGGACAGTCGAAAGGCACATTGCAGCGATCAGGAGGGGTTACGGACTCCCTTCGCCCGAAGAAGAGCGAAAATTGCAAATGAACATCCGCGTGTTGATCGTCCGCGCGTACCTAAATGACATCATGGGTCACAACGATCACGGCCCGGAGTAACACTGGGGGCATCCCACATCCAGGTCGCCATGTACAGGGGTTCCCCCCATATCCACACGGAAGATGCCTGAGTCACTATCGAAGCAACCCGCTTCACCTGTGCTGACCCAAAGAACAATTTGAGGGCGCATGGCTGAGAGCCACGTTGCAAGTTCGACCGATACCTCAAAAGAGCGGCGACGGGCGCGGCCGCCAGCGGGTCCCGACGCTCCTGAGCCGCGGTATGACCGCTCTGGAGCGTCTGCCATCGATCCACCGCGTTGATTTGGAGGGCACGACATGCGTATATCCGCGCCGGGCTCATTTCTACGTTTCTTCTGTGCCTTGGGGGTGTGCCTGGCGCTTCTGGTCGTGGGGGCCTGCACAAATGAGAAACCCGAACCGCCGGCACCGGATCCGGTGACCACCGCGTCGACGACCACGGAACCCGAACCGGGCCCCACCACCACGGAACCCGAACCGGGCCCCACCACCACGGAACCCGAACCGGGCCCCACCACCACGGAACCCGAACCGTCCGTGCCCGAGAGTGTTGTGGGCTCCTGGTGCGGCGGCCAGAACGACGCACCCGACGGGCACTGGACCTACGTCTTCTCCGGCGACGGGAGCGTTGCTGCAAACAACAGAGAGGGCGGCTTCTCTGGGTATGTCGTTACCCAAGGGGATGTCATGATCTTTTATGTGGAGGGCGGTGCGCCGTTCGAATCGACATGGTCGGTGAGTTACGAGGAAGCCCTCGGCACCAATCTGCTTTTCCTCGACGATTACAGTTATGTCCCGGGAGGGTGTGACTCGTAGAAATCAGATTGGGGCCCCAGTGATCCTTCGATCTCCCGGGGGCCTCGATCTGCGTAAAGCACAGGCACCAGGCCTGGGCGATGGGTCGTGTCGTGGTGCGGCGGGTCGATCTCGTGATGTCATGCCGAGCGAGTAGGACAGCCAGCGGCCCGTTGCGCGAGCCAGGCGACGAACTCGTGGGAGCCGGTGCGGATCAAGGGGGACCGCCCGGTGTGGGGTGCTTCTGGGTGGCCGCACCTTGAAACCTTCCGCAGCGGGACGCGCCCGCGTCGAGGAGTCGGAGAAGACCGTGCCGCAAGGCGTGCGGCTTGATGGAATTACTTGGGGACAGGCTGGTCTTCCTCGCCAAGCGACGCAGAAGGTTTAAGAAAAGGCGTCACCGATCGGCTTGGCTTGTTCCCAAAGGCGCAGTTGCGCGCCTACCTCAATGACACCATGGGCCACAACGATCAAGTCACGGACTGAACAGGGGCCATCCCGTTTCCAGGTCGCCAGCATCAGGCTTCCCCCCATATTCCGACGGGAGGCATCTGAGTCAGTATCGAATCAGCCCACTTCATCTGTGTGGGCCTCCAAGAGAAGGGGGTGAGCGGGCATGGCGGATAGCCGCGAAGACAAGACCGAGCGCTACGCCAAGAGGGCCGTCACCAGCGTGGCGGCTGGCGGCGCCGGACTTCTGGTGAGCCGCGGCATGACCGCTTTGGGCTTCGCTGCTGGCGGTCCGGCAGGAGCGCTGGTAGGCGCTGCCGTCGGGGCTGTCGTAGCCAGCTGGGTGTCCGAGACGCTGGACGAAATCGACATGTAAGCGGCGTCGCAACTGACGCCATCATCAACCACCGCAGAACTCAAGGAGCACACATGCAATACAGGATTCCTCCGGTGAACCCGATCCCGCCGCTGCCTCCGTGGCAGCGGCCGCCCGACCCGACCCCTCCGCCGCAGCCGACCCCGCCGGCGCCGCTGCCGACCCCGCCGGCACCGACCCCTCCTCCGCCCCCGCCTGACACCTTCGGCTGAGGTGGGCTGAAGCCCGGGCCACAAAACCCGGTCATCACAACCTGTCCAAAACGGGGGCTGCAGCACATCGTCTGCTGCAGCCCCCGTCGGCTGTTCTGGCCGAAGAAAGAGATCACTACATATAGATCATGCGAGGCTCGGCGCCTCTCATAAATGACCATCTGTGAGATTTCTGAGAACGGCCCGCGAGTGATCACATCTCCGCAGGTCGCCGCTCGCAAAAGTCCCCTCAAAACCCGCACATTGTGCGACGGGGTTCTACTTAAGAGACTGCCGCCATGGATTTGACGCCCGATCAGGCCGCATTGGCAGTAGAACGTCACGACTGCCCGAACTGTGACGCGCCCGCCGGCAGCGCCTGCCGCACCCGGGGCGGGAAGACCGCCGCGAAGTACCACACCCCCCGCTTCGTCCTCGTCCCCGCGCTCCGCGAGGAACTGGAAATCCCCGTCCCCGCCGACCGGCACCCCGGCCGCGCGTGGAAGCAGGGTCCGGCGCTCGCCGTCGTGCCCGCGCCCCGCACGGAGCGACCGATCCGGATCGGGTACGCCAGGACGTCGACCGCGCGGCAGGAGCTGGCGAGCCAGCTCGAAGCCCTCCACCGGGCGGAGTGCCACAACGTCTTCAGGGAGCAGATCAGCACCCGGGTCAAGGTGCGGCCCGAGCTGGCTAAGGCGCTCGCGCTGGCTCACCAGTTCAAGGAGGCCGCACCCGAGACGCCGGTCATCTTCACCGTGCACGAGCTCAAGCGTCTGGCCAGGAACGCGGCCGACTGATGACGCTGTCCACCGAGCTCCAGGCCGCAGCATTCAGCTCGAACTCCTCACCGGCCCGCTCACCGGCATCTACGACCCCAACGGCATGGCGCCATGTTCTTCGCCGTACTCGCCGTCGCCGGGCAGATCGAGCGCAACCACATCCGGGAGAAGACCCTCGAAGGCCAGGTCACCGCGGCGGCCAAGGGCAACCACGGGGGACGCCCGAAGGTCATCGACGACGACATGCTCACCTTCGGCGTCGCCCTCAAGGGCAAGGGCGTCCCCGTTCCGGAGATCGCGAAGAAGCTCACCATCAAGACCGGCAAGAACGCGGGCAAGTCCCCGTCCGTTGCCTCGCTCTACCGGGCCCTCGCCGAAGCCGAGCAGGCCGCTGCGGCCCAAGCCCGTCCGCATCCGCCGAACCGAGGACCCGCTCACCCCCGAAGAGATCGACCTCCGCGAACGGCTCCAGGCCCCGGAGACCCGGTAGCGGCCGCCAGTTGTTGTTCGCGAGCACTGTGCTCCGCAGGGCTGACCTGCGGCTACCCCGCCACGGCAGAGGACCCCGGAAGCACCGCCGGGGTCCTCTCACTGTTCAAGATGAATCTCACCGATACTGGCTGTTCCGTTGGTCCCCAAGGCCGAGTGCCACCAGCGCGGCACCGACGACGGCCAGCAGGCCTCCCGCGACCGCGCACAGAGCCGTCGCTTTTCCGTCAGCCCGCTGCACCTCGACGAACATCTCGCCGCTCCTGCTGGCGAGCTTTCCTTCCACCGCGACCTCCACGGACACGGCATCCCCAGGCGTCGCCTCAGACAAGGAAATCCCCTCCACCCACCGAGAGCTGTTCCAACGTGGGTCCACAGTGGGCGAAAGGCGCCAGTGGGGAGACGCCTGTTCGGCGGATCACACAGCGGCACTGTCCGAAGCACGAGAGATTAGGACGGCGGTCACGTCCGCTGGAGTGGTGTATCGACGGTCACTCGGTGATCCTCTTTTGAGGCTATGCGGTGAGTTCGGTGGGCAGGACGGGTTCGTCGTGCTGACTCGATCGGGTGGAGACGGGCCTTGGCGAGGAGCTCGCGGCCCCTGGCCGGTCCGCTGACCATCGACCTGGACTCCACCGTCGTCCCGGTCTACGGACGGGCTAAGCAGGGCGCCGCCTTCGGCTAGCACTTCAAGGAGTCGTCCGGCACGGCGCGGGATCTCGCGGGCGACCTGAACGACAAGTTGAGAAGGCCTACTCCGCAGTCGGACACCTTGCGTACAAGGACGCGCCCGAAGAGCAGAAGGAGCAGAAGCCGGCAGCGCAGAGCTGAGCCCGCCCGTCGGCGCCGGTGGGAGAGTCGTGCTCCAGGCTGTCAACCCACAGTGAAGCGCCTCATAATTGAGTGAGTTACGCGAAAAACGTTGTGACTTCGTTCAAGAGAATGAGTGTATTCTGGTATTATGATGGGGAGTTGAGTGTTCTAGGAGGGTTGAGTGGGCCAGTCGCAACGAGCCGAGGACGCGATGAACGCGACCCAAGCTCGGAACGCCCTGTACGCCTTGGTGAAGAGCGCCGAGGACGAAGGGCTCACGACGCGGATCCATAAGCGGCAGGATCATGTTCTGCTGGCGCCGTTGGACCGCCTCCCCGTAGCCCGGAAGCCGGAGGGCCTGCCGTCCCACTCCCTGAGCGCCGCGCAGGGGAAGTTCGGCGAACTCGTCACGCTGGCGGCTCAGGGCCACCCGCAGGTGCTCCTGCGGAACACCACACCGGTCGCGGTGCTGCTGCCCGTCGACGCCGCCTCCGGTGCCCTCTCATCCGATCCGGCCGCGCACACCGGCGCGGTGCCCGCAGGAGGTGCGGTGAACAGCCAAGGCAATCCGGACCGCGACAGTGCGCCGCGCAGGCTCGCCACGTTGGGCGACGCCATCGGCGCCGTGCTCACCTCCGGCCCGGCCGGCGGCCCCACGTTCGGGCTGCCCGGCCTGGACACCGCGACGGGTGGTCTGCAGCCGGGCCGGCTGATGCTCGTGGCGGCCGCCCCGAACGTCGGCGGGAGCCTGCTGGGGCTGGCCGCCGCACGGCAGACCGCGCTCGTCGACAACCACCGGGTGCTGTACGCGGCGTCGGGACCGAACCAGGCCGACATCATGCGCCGGATCATCTCCGCGGAGACCGGGGGCGACTACCCGCGCCTGAAGCAGGGCCGCCTCACCGAGCATGAGCAGCAGGTCGCCCAGCAGCTGGTCCACGCGCCGCTGCTGATCGACGACGGCAGCGATCTGACCGCCGAGGCGATCGCGGAGACCGCCCCGTACGTCCAGGACCTGGCCCTCGTGGTCGTGGACCGGCTCCAGGCCGCCCACAACGCCCGCCTCCCCCTGTCCGGCAACCGTCTCCCGGACGCCTCCCAGGTCCTGGCCGGCCTCGCCCGCACGCTGCACGTACCGGTGCTCGCCATCGTCGACAGCGACGACCCCACGCTCCTGGGCCTCCTGGACGCCGACGTCCTGGTGACGCTCGCACCGACCGAGGACCCCTCCAAAATCCAGGTGACGGTCGCGGAACGCGACTTCGGCATCATCGGCTCGGCGTACCTGCGGCCCGACCTGCTGCACGCCCGCTTCCTCGACGCCCAAGCCGCCCCCGTCCGCCGTGCGGGCGGCGAAGGATCCGCGCGGAGTCTGGGCAGTGCGGTGGAGCGGGAGTTGGCCGAAGCGGCGCTTCCCTACACCTCCGGTGCCCAGCAGGGGCTGGCAGCCTCCCTCACGCACGTGCTGGCCGCGCTGCGCACCGCGCTGGCCAACGGTGACCAGGAAGCCCTTGCGGAACTCGGGCCGTCCCTGGCCCAGGCAGCTGCAGCGCCGCCGCAGCTGCCGGACACCGCCGAGGGACGTCGCCTCGCCGCCGCGCTGCGCGCCTACAACACCACCGGGCAGCCCGCCGCTGTCCAGCACACCGCGGACAGCGGGCACGTCCCGGACGACGCCGACGAAGAAGACACCGACGACGGGGACGAAGACGGTCTGGCGCCGGGGGATGAGGAGGACGAGCCCGAGAGCGCGGTTTTCCCCGCCCTGAGGATCCTCAAGGACGCGGTCGACCGCTCGAAGATGCACCCGATCAAGGTCATCCGCACCGAGGAACGGGACAGCGGTCCGTGGCCGCTGATCAGCGAGGACATGGACGGCGAGCCGCGCTGGGTCCACCCCGACATCACCAGCACCCGCGTCCCCCACACCAGGGCGAACGGAAAGCGCGTCAGGCGGGACCAGCTTCTCGTGCCCGACTCCTTCGGCGAGGGCGTCATGTGCCTGATCGACCGCAACGGCAGCTACCCGTCCGCCTGTTCGGCCGTGCCCCTCGCCCCGAACAAGCTGCTGCACACCGGCCCCCTCGCAGCGTTCGACAAGACGCAGGCCGGCATCTACCTCATCGACATCCCGCAGTGGAACCACCCGAACATGCCGCACCCCCTGGGCCGCGCCATCGAGCGGCCCGACGAACAGGGCCGCGTGTGGGTCACCACCCCCCACATCAAGCAGCTCGAGAAGCTCGTCCGCGAAGGCCACCTCGACGCCGCGCCGGCCATCCACGACTCCTGGACCGGAAAGGCCAACGAGTCCCTCTTCAAGCCCTTCTACACAGCTGCCCGACAGGCTCGTACCGAGCTCGTCCAGACCGGCGGCGACCCCTACAAGGCGTACAAGACCCGGCTGTCCATCGCTCTGCGCCTGCTGTGGCCCAAGCGCAAGGAGCAACGGTCCCCGTTCTGGCGGCCCGACTGGCGCATGAGCATGGTCGCCGAGGCATCCGTCCGCCACTGGACCATGGCCTTCAAAGCCGTCCAGGACGGCCACACGCTCATCGCCCTGCGCAACGTCGACGCGGCCGTCTTCTGGACACCCCCGGGCACGCCGCCCGCCACGTACCGGATCGGGACCGGCTTCGGCGAAGTGAAGGCCAAGTACATTCAGCGCGGCGAGATCATCCCCGAAGGTGACGACTGATGGCCGGGCCCACAGGCCGCGGAGGCTCCCTGGGCGGCGCCCTCAACGACCTCTTGCGCTCTCAGGTCACTCCCCGGCACCGGCTGTCGTCATACCACGCCCGGCACTGGCACGCCCAACTCAGCCACCTCACCGCAACCCACCGCGGATACCAGGCCCTGGAAGATGCCGGACTCCACGTGACCACCAAGACCCTGCTCAACTGGCTGTCCGACCCTGAGTACAACATCCGCCGCAGCTACCGCGACCTCATCCACACCGCCTACGAGAACGTCGCCATCGTCCCCGCCGACCCGATCCCCGATCACGTCAAGGACGGCCAGTTCGAGATCAGCGGCATCGTCAAGACGGGCGACGACGAACGCGAGCGCGGCACCCGACGGGCCTCGCCCCTGCGCATCGACGGGAGCAGGGGCAACTGGGGCGAGATCGAGGAGCTCTGGGCCGCCGGCGAGCTCACCGACGACGAGTTCGAGGACCACTTCATCGACGACGTCATCGTGGAGGACATCGGCGAAGGCACCGACGGTTGGGACTTCCCCGGAAGCTCGTACTCCGTCGAGCTCAGGTGACCCCGCCACTCACTGAGCGTCTGGTCCGCCCCGGAGCGCAGGGAGTTCGCCCGGCTCACGACTCGCGCACCGAGAGAGTTCCCCGACCTGACCAGGCGATGAGGAGTTCAAGGAGAGGACAGGACATGGCTCAACTCACGGTCCGGTACCTCGATGGATCTTCGCAGGTCGCCCGGGGCGGCTCAACGGTTCTGTGACACAACATACGCAATTTTGTGTCCACAGCCGTTTCATGATTGCTCTTTGTCCTCCTTCGAGTCTTCCCCCGGCTTTGGTCTGGCCCGCGATCGTCCGTCTCTTCCTCTTCGAACTGTGCTGCCGCATCACGGATCGACTGGAGGAGTTCGGGATCCACTCGGTTGGACCATCGTTCGGCCTCTGCTTGCCCGTCGTACTGCCGCAGCACCTCGGCCATCACGGCCACGGCGACGGTCATGCCCTTGCGAGCTGCTTGTTCCCAGCGGGCGAACGCCTGCAGCAGCGCCCCATCCCGCTCTGGGTCGCAGGCAACCTCCTGCCTGCGACGCTGACGCAGGTGCCAGGGCCCCGGGGGCGGGGTCAGGTGGTCCAGTTCTTCACGGCGGCTGTGCCGCGGGATGGCGCGACGGGAGCCCGCACATCACCGCTCGCCGAGTGCCGGTTGATTCGCTTCCCATACGGCGCCAGAACGATGCTGCAGTCGGCCTCGAAAACGGTGGTATCAGCATCTACCTCGTGACGGGCGAACCCGAGAATGGCTTGATCACCATTGTCTGCGACGAGCCGGATGCGCGGCCGGACTTCTTGAAGCCTGCTTCCTCCATCACCGGGGCCACGTGTTGCCTGGCCAGCAGACCCAGCGGTGTCATCGATACCTTCCTTGTTTCGCATCCACGTGTTTCTCGCACAGGACTGACGCGGAGCAGGTGCCGTTGTCTCCCGGACCGCTGAGACAAGGGCGCTCAGCATGCAAGGCTGGATCTTCAGGAGAGCTGTTCCCGGTGCCCGACGCATCGTACGTAACGGGGGAGAGGACCACACTTGTGCAGCAGCCACGGCTGAGCCGCACACATCGAATACTGATCGGCGTCGTTGTCGCGGGAGCGTTGATCATCGCCGCGATCGGCTTCGCGGGGTCGTACGCAGCCGTGCGCGAGCTCGCCGTCCAGAAGGGTTTCGGCGACTTCTCGTACTTCTTCCCCATCGGCATCGATGCCGGCATCTGCGTCCTGCTGGCGCTGGACCTTCTGCTGACGTGGATGCGCATTCCGTTCCCGCTGCTGCGGCAGACGGCCTGGCTGCTCACCGCGGCGACGATCGCGTTCAACGGCGCGGCTGCCTGGCCCGACCCGCTGGGTGTGGGCATGCATGCTGTCATTCCGGTGCTGTTCGTCGTGTCGGTGGAGGCCGCCCGTCATGCGGTCGGCCGGATCGCCGACATCACCGCGGACAAGCATATGGAAGGGGTGCGGCTCACGCGCTGGCTGCTGTCGCCGGTGCCCACCTTCTTGCTGTGGCGCCGTATGAAGCTCTGGGAGATCCGCAGCTACGAGGGAGCGGTGAAGCTGGAGCAGCACCGGCTTGTCTACGAGGCGCAGTTGCAGGCCCGCTTCGGGCGCCGATGGCGCCGCAAGGCGCCGGTGGAGGCGCTGATGCCGCTGCGCTTGGCGAAGTTCGGCGTGCCGCTCACAGAGACCGCGCCGCACGTCCTGGAAGAGGCCGGCTTGAACCTCAGCGCCGCTGTGGCAGTGGAGCACGCTGACAACCAGGCACCGACCGTTCAGGCAGACAGCGAGGACCAGAGGCCCCTGGCGGCCGGGGAGTTCGGCGAGACTGCGGCCGCCGGCCGCGGGGAGTACGAAGTCCGCGCGGATACGTCTGCCATGGGCAGCATGCCTGCGCCCGAGGAGCAGGACGTCCCCGAGATCGACCTGGCCGAAGCCTGCCGGGTCTTCATCAGTCAGCACGGTGCCTTCCCGGAGGCTGGCCAGTTCACCCTCTTCCTTGCCCAGACCTACGGGGTGAGCGATCCGGAGACCGGCCAGCCGTTGACCGGCGCCCTGCTCGAGCCGGTGCTGGCGCAGCTGCGCCAGACGCAGGCCGAGGACCGGCCGACCGCAACGGTCATGGCCGGCACCGATGGCCGCCTGGGCTCCACTGAGACGAACGCCTGGTTCGCCCCGCCGGTCACTGCGCAGCCTGCCATGGCGGAGCCGGTGGGTGCGCAGCCGTACGCGGCCGACCCGGTCCCGGTACCCAGCGCCTCGGCGTTAGACGACCGCCGGGCCGGCGGGGGAGTGCCGCAGCAGAGTGCACCCGATGTCCCGTCGGCAAGGATGACGGAGGCTCCCGTCGGCGAGCCGGCCGCCTGGGAGACCTCGGTCACCGACACGGGAGCGGCGACCGCGCGGCTGCCCGAGCAGCAGATCGAAGAGCCCGAACTGGACCCCGTCCAGCAGCAGATTGTGACCGTCGCCGAGTGGCTGGCCGAGGCCGAGGAAGCCGGGCAGAAGCTCTCCGGCGCGGAAGTCGCCCGCTGGCTGGGGGTGTCTCCCAAGACCGGACAGCGGCGCGTGAACGCTGCGGCCCAGTACCTCGGGGAGCAGCGCCGGCAGCAGGGCCGCACCCGCCTCCGGTCGGTCAGAAGCTGATCGGCCGATCGTCACACGGTGGCCGATGACCGTGTCCGGTCATCGGCCACCGTCATGCCCGCAGTCCGTCGGCCATGACCGAGGGCCCCGGGTGACCGATACCGGTGACCGAGGACCGGCAGCCCCGTGACCGATCCACGCGGCCGTGACCGATGGCCGGTCCGGGACTCACTGGCCATCGGGCATGACCGGCCTGCCGCTCATCGCTCACCCGTCGCCGTAACCGATCGCCCCCGTCCCGTACATGGTTCCAGCACGCCGGGGCACAGGCTTGCCCGTCCCGGCACGCAGGCTTGCCCACGGTTGCATCGACCGGTCACCCAGGCTTGCCCAAGTCCCCGGCAGGCTTGCCCGATCGGTTCCCGGCGGCTTGCCCAGCACATGGGCAAGCCACCCACCTGCTCGTTCAGGGAGTTGGGCAAGCCTTCGGGCAAGCCGGTCTGAGGAGAGTTCACGGCACGAGATCCGAAAGGAGATGTGCCGTGCTCGACCTGTCGCACCCCGCCCATGCCGGCGGCGGGATCTTTGACCGCCTGGATGCGGAGTGGGCAGCGCTGTGCGCCGACACCGCCGTCCACGCCGCGATGACCGAGTGGCTGGTGACCGATCACCTGGCCGACGACGTCGCGGCCGTGACCGATTCCTGGGTGTGCACCCTCGGCCCGGCGCAGCTGCTTGCCGCACTCCGCCCACGCGACGGGGCCATGACCGACGCGCTGACCGATGCCGTGCTGCGTGCTCTGCTGCGGCGTGCGGCCGGCCGTGACCGATCGGCCACCCTCGCCGCGCGCATCGTCGTGCAGGCGATGATCCCGGCCGCCGTCCGTATGACCCGCGGCCAGGTCCGTCCCTTCGGTGGCCGCTCCTTCGACGCGATCGGTCACATGACGGTGGCTGCCCTTTTCGAAGTCGCTTGCTCCGGGCGCATCCACACACGTCCCGGCCGGCCCGCCGCCAACCTCGCTCTGGACACGTTGCGTCATGTCTGCGCCGAGCTCGCCGCCGACCGTGAAGAGCGCGGGGAGGACCTGGCGGTCGCCGAGGACCTGGCCGACAGCGCGCCCGGCCCGGCCGAGGCGGCCGAGGCCTGGGCCATCCGCGCCGCCGCGGCCTCCGCCGGCCTTCAGCCCGCCGCAGTCATGAGCGAGGCGGAGGCCGGCCGCGCCCGCCTGGAGCTGCTCGAGCTGGTCCTGGACGCGATGGAGAGCGGCACTCTCCTGCCCGCCGACGGCCGGGCCATCGCCTGGCACTACAGCACCGAGCCGGTCCCGGACGCCACGGCCGCCGCCCGCACCGGCACGACGGCCGGCGCGTGGCAGCGCCGCCGCTCCCGCGCCGTGTCCCGCCTCACGGCCTCGCTCCAGCTCAGGCCCGCGGCATGACCCCGACTTCTCGCCCGGCCGCCGTCCGCCCGCTCCCAGAGAAGGAGAACCGCATGCCCCAGACCGTGAGGGTGCCCCTGGACGCAGACGAAGAGCGCGTCACCCGCGCCCAGCGTCTGCTGATCCAGCTGGGCGCCGCGCTGGTCTCGCAGCCCTTCGACACCCACACCCACGACCGGCTGCGCGCTTTCCTCGCCGACGACGCAGCCGACGTCCTCGCCTCGCTTCACGCGCTGCAGCAGCGCCCGGAGACCGAGCTGCGCAGGCGGATCGCCGAGCTGGCCGGCCACACCCTTGTGCCCCTTGGAGGTTCGGCATGAAGTCCGCCTGGAACCGTCGCCCGGCCAAGGAAGCGGCCGCACCCGACACCGAGCCGCAGGACTGGGACATCGACGAGGGGCCGCAAGATGTGGCTGGCTGGTCGACCGGCGCCCAGGCGAACACCGCCGCCGCCCTGCGCTGGACGGCCTGGGGGCTGCTCGTCCTCGGCCCGCTGCTCGGTACGTTCGCGTACCTGTCGGCCCCGGCACAGGCCGGCCCGGCGCAGAAGAAGCCAGCCCCCACCGCGCCTGCCGCCACCGGTTCCCAGGGCGCGGCCGGCTTCGCCCAGCTCTTTGTCGCCGCCTGCATCTCGGCGGGGGAGGGCGACCAGGACAAGCTCGCCGCCTACTACCCGGACGCCACCAGCCTGCGTCTCGAAGGGGATTCGGACCGCCACCGCGGCGAGCAGCTCACCGTCGTACGGCTGCGGCAGACCGACCGCGGCATCTGGTCCGTGACGGTGGCCGCCCGCATCACCGACACTGCCCCTTCCGCCAAGCCGTCCGACGACGACCGCCCCAACACGAAGGACGACGCCAAGGCCGCGGCCGCCCGAGCCGTGCGGTATTTCCAGGTCCCGGTCGCCACCGCACCCACGGCCGGTGGGGCGAGCGGCTACACAGCGCTGGCCATGCCGGCCGAAGTCTCGGCGCCGGAGCGGATCGAGGCCCCTGCCCTCGTCTACGGACCGATGCGGCCGGCCCTTCCCGCAGACCCGCGCACGCAGGCCGTCACCGAGTTCCTGAACGCCTACCTCACCGGCGCCAGGGAGCTCGACCGCTACCTCGCCCCCGGAACCCGGCTCGCCCCCGTCGCTCCGCCCCCGTACACGGGCATCGCCGTCGACTCCCTCGCCATCGAGGGCGAGAAGGGCACCGAGCCGGTGACCACCGTGCCCGGCGACGGCACGACGCTGCGGCTGCTGGTCGCGCTGCGTGCGACCGGTCACGACGAGGTCCGTGTCCCGCTCACCTACGCGCTGACCCTCAAGGCCCGCGCCGGCCGGTGGGAGATCGCCGGCCTGGACGGAGCCCCGACCCCCGCCGCCGCACCCACGGCGTCCGCCGCCCCCAGTGCCGGCGCGATCCCCTCCACGGCGCCCAGCACCCCCACGTCCAGCGCCGCTCCCACCGCCACCCCCTGAAGGAGAAAACGCCATGCACGAAACCGCCACGCTTGCCGCCGGCTGGATCCAGACCGGCACCGGCCTCGGCAACGAGATCAAGGACCTCATCTTCAACGTCGCGATCCCTGTGCTGTGCGGGGCGTTCGTCGTCATTGTCGGCATCAGGACGAAGGCGCCCGGGCCGACCATCATGGCCGTCATCTTCGCGGCCATCGTGTGGGGCGGCTCCGCCTCCATGGACTCCACCCTCAAGGACAAGGTCACCGAGGACATCCAGAAGTACGACGGCGGCGGCCAGCAGCTGTGGAACCAGGGTGACCAGTGACCGCCGTTGTGGTCGAGCCGGCCGAGAGCGACGGCGAGCTGATCGGCCGCTGCTACACCAAGGCCCGCCGCGCACCGCTGGTCCACGGTGTCATCCGCGACGTCAACGGCGGCCGGGGGATCCGGCTGCCGGGCGGCCCGTACACGCTCACCCAGCTCGCCGCGCTCGTCGGCACGTTCGTGGCCCTGATCCTGACCCGGGCCATCTGGGGCGGCAACGGGCTGATGGACGTCGGTGTGCTGCTCGGCCTGCCGTTCGCCGCCGCCTTCCTGCTGCGGCACCTGCACATCGACGGCCGCAACCCGGCCGCCGCTCTGGTCAGCGTCGCCGTGATGATGACCGGCCCGCGGTGGGGACGGCTGCACGGCCGGCCCTTCCGCCCGGCCCGCCCGGTGAGCGGCGACACACTCATCATCCTCGCCGCCGACGGCGCTCCGGCCGGCACCGCCCCTGCGGCGGCACGGCCGGCCCCCGCCGCCGCTGTCACCCGCCCCGCGCGGCCGGCCCGAGGTTCTGCCCGGCAGGCCCCGGCCACACCCTCACCCGATGCGACTGCCGGTGCCCCTGTGGCGTCCGGTGTGCAGGCCCTGCTCGCCCGCCGCGCCGCATCCGCAGATAAGGAGGAGTGAGATGCGCCTGCCGATCCGTCACGTTGCCAACAACCTCGTCTTCACCACCCACGGCACCACGTGGGCGATCTGGCGGGTGGCCGCCGCCAACTACAGCCACGCACCGGCCACCGCGAAGAAGCGCCGGCTGAAGGCGCTCGAGTCGCTCTTCAAGTCACTGACGGGCGAGCCGATGCTGATGTCGCTGTGCCCGCAGGTCGACCCGATCGCCGTGGTCCGCGCCATGGTCGCCGACGTCGACCTGAACAAGTCGCCGCGCTACGAGCGCCTCGGCCACGCCGTGCTGGACCAGCTCGAGAACATGGAGCTCACCGGCCGCACCGACTGGCTGGCCATCCCGCTGCCGCCGCTGTCCCGCAAGGACGCCGCCCTGTCCGCCCTCTCGGCTGCCAAGGCCGAAGTCGCGCTGCAGCTGGGCCTGATGCCCGCCCCCATCACCGCCGGCGAGATCAACCGGCGCACCGAGCAGGCCACGCGGATGCACGCCCAATGGCCCACCGGCGTGACAATGCGGCCGGCCACCGAGGCCGAAATCCTGTGGATCTACGGCCACAGTGCGCGCCGCGGGCTGGCGGAGCCGTTCCTGCCCGATGGCACCGAGTCCAAGGTGCGCGGCCGCGGCCGCACCGTCGCCGCCCTGGGCGAGGTGCTCCTCGCCGAAGGCGGCGCCAACTTCACCGACCGCAACTCCGTGCCGGGCAACCCGTTCGAGCGGCGCTTCCTGCAGGTCTCCAGCGAGTGGGGCAACTCCTACCAGGCACTGCTCGCCCTCTCCGAGATGCCGGAGGCCTTCGCCCTGCCCGGAGCGGCGTACCTGCAGCAGCTGGACGATCTGGCCTACCCGGTCGACTGGACCGCCCGGCTGGTCATCACCCCCGGCGCCAAGGCCGAGGCCAAGACACGCAAACGCGCCCGCCACCTCAAGGCCCAGGCAGCCGAGTACCAGGGCGACCCGGCCGGCCCGCCCGCCGCCCTCGCCAAGAACGAGGCCGACAACGACGAATACCGCGACCGGCTCACCGCCTCCGCCCGCGAGGTCGAGATCCGCGCCATGGTCACCCTCGCCGTCTGGGGCAACACACCGGACGACGCCCAGGACCGCGCGGCCGCCCTCGCCAGTGATTTCGGCGCGACCGACTACACCTTCGCCCGCCCGGTGGGGGAGCAGACCAACCTGTGGCACGCCATGCTGCCCGGCTGCCGCACCCCCCGGGTGATGACCGGATACGCCCAGTACCTGCTCGCCCGCGACTTCGCGATGGCCATGCCCTGGTGCGGCTCCCAACTCGGCGACGAGCGCGGCGGCCTGTTCGGCCTGCAGCTCGCCTCCGGCGGCGCCCGCCCCGTCATGGTCGACCCCGCCCGCGGCCCCCGCGAAAACGCGTCCGCGTCGATGGCATTCATCGGCGAGCTCGGCGCCGGCAAGAGCGTGGGCCTGAAGTCGGCCGTCTACAACGTGCTCGCCCGCGGGCACCAGCCCGGCAAGCCCCACTCCCGTGGCCGCGCCGTCATCGTCGACCGCACCAAAGAAGAGGAGTGGGCACGCTTCGCCAGCGCCTGCCCCGGCACCACCCAGATCATCCGCATCGACCAGAGCGCCGAAGTCTCCCTCGATCCGCTGCGCCTGTACGTGAAGGACAGCCCCAAGGTCGCGGCCCGCTTCTGCGAGAGCTTCTTGACCCTGCTCCTCGGCGTGAAGCCGATGGACCTGGAGGGCGTCGCCCTCTCCGAGGCAGTCCAGGCCGTCCTGGAGCGCCCCGAGCCGTCCATGCGCGCCCTGATGGACGAGCTCACCCGCCGCGGGGAACAGGACACCCCGGCCCGCAACCTGGCCCGCAAGCTGAAGGCCGTTGCACGCAAGGACCTCGCCGCCGTTGTCTTCGACGAGACGCTGCCGGTTGTGGACACCGCCCGGGCCGACTCCGTCGTGTTCCTGGTCAACAGCCTGGCGCTGCCGAAAAAGAGTGAGCTCGCCTCCGATCACCGCATCGAGCGGCTGGAGTTCGAGAAGGTCCTGGGCCGCTCGCTGATGTACCTGATCGCCGCCGTGGCACGCGAGACCGTCATGCGGCACAAGGACGAGTTCGGCGTCGCCGTCTTCGACGAGTGCTGGTGGCTCACCTCCAGCGACGAGGGCCTGGAGCTGCTGCTGGAGCTCATGCGCGATGGCCGTAAGCACAACGCCGCCGCGTACGTCGGCAGTCACGACCCGGACGACATCGGGCCGGCCGACAGCGAGAAGGGCGCCATCATCCGCGGCCTGATCCCGCACCGACTCCTCTTCCGCCAGACCACCCGCTCTCTGGCCTCCCGCGGACTGGAGTTCCTCGGCGTCGATGCCACCGACGCCGAACTGCTGGACCTGGTCACCGCCGGCCTGTCCCCGCTCGACCTGCCGGAAGAGGAGAAGCTCGCCCGCGCGGGTGAGTGCCTGTACCGCGACCTGGCCGGCCGGATCGGCCTGATGAAGGTACTGATCCCGATGGATCCGGCCGTCATGCGCGTCATCCACACCACCCCCAGCGACTACCGGACCGCAGCATGACCACGATCCTGAACTGGCGGATGCGAATGCGGGCCTTGGGCTCCGCCCGGCTGCGCCTAGTGCTGCTGATCGCGGCGCTCGCCGCCACGACCTTCACCCTGCTCACCTCGCTGCCCGCCCACGCAGAGCCCACCCCCACCACCACACCGAGCACGCCGACCGCCCCCGGTCAGCGCACCCCCACCCCCGAAGAGATGGAGGAGATCGAGCAACTGCTCAAGGAGCAGGGCGAGCGCCTGAGCAAGGCTGCCCAGGAAGGAATGCTCGAAGCGGAGAAGGAACGGCTGCGCAAGCTGCTGCCCGACGAGGGCGGCGTCCTCGGCGTCTTCAACGTCACGGACGCCAACGGCCTCCCGATCAGCGTCTACACCGTCAAGTCCGACACCGGCGGCCTGCTCGACTGGGACCTGGGCATCCAGAACCTGCTCACCGAACTCTGCTTCATGATCACTAAGTGGGTGATTGCGTTCTGCTGCTGGCTCATCGCCTGGGCGCTGTCCTTCGGCCTGGCCAAGCTGCTGCTCGTCCCCGTGCTCTCGGTCGCCAACAGCCTGCACACCCGCGTGATTTTGGAGATGGGCCTGCCCGCCCTCTTCCTGTCCGTGTGCGCCCTCATCTGCGTCGCACGGATCTTCTTCGGCGACAGGGCCCGCGGCTGGGGCGACGCCGCGCTGTCCATCCTCCTGGCGGCACTGACCACCACACTGCTGGCCTCCCCTCCGCAGGCCCTGCTGGGGGAGAAGACAGGGGCCATCGCTGCGACCAGCGAGTTTGCCCTGGAGGTCGCCGACGTCATCCTGGACGCCAACCCGCTCACCGACGAGAAGAACGACGGCGTCACCACCCCGGCCACCGGCAGCACCCTGGCCCGTCCGATGACCAACGCACTCACCGACGCCTTCATCGTCAAGCCGGCGATGCTGCTGCAGTACGGCAGAGTCTTCGAAAAGGAATGCGCGACCGATTACGCCGACACCCGGCTCAAGCAGCTCGCCTTCGACCGCGCCGTCCACTCCCGTACCAACAAGATCAAGAAGTACAGCGCCTACGCCGACTACCTCAGCCCGAGCTCCTGGGCGGGCCTTCCTGGCGCCTCGTCCGCCATCAACACCGGCATGGACATCTCCACCCGGTGGGCCATCGACCATTTCGGCAACCCGCCGATGGAGCGCTTCGAAGACAAGTGCGTGCCCGGCGACGTCGACGCTGCGAAGAAGGCCTCGCTCGACAAGCTCGGCGGCGGCTTCTTCCTCCTCATCGCCGCCATCATCGTCACCATCCTCATCTCTGCGCTGGCAGGCAGCTTCCTGATCGCCCAGTGCCGCATCGCCTGGGACGCCGTCCGGGGAGAGCCCGCCCTGATCGTCGGCACCATCCCCGGCGCCGGCCGCGCCTTCCTTTGGAACTGGGCCGCATCCGTCTTGCGCTCACTGGGCCAGATGCTCGTGTCTGTCCTCGCACTCGCCGTGCTCATCCTTATCGTCCAGGCCGTCCTCAATCCCGCGCTCGACCCCAGCCTCGACCCGATTCACGAGACATGGAAGGGGCGCGAACTCACGCTGCGGTTTCTGGCCGTCGACGTGGTGTGCATCGGCGCGGTGAAGAAGCGCAAGCAGCTCGCCGCCCGCTCCAAGCAGGTCGCGGACAACTTCCGCGCCAAGATGTCAGGCGCCCGCATCGGCGGCACGCACGGCTCCCTCTTCACACCGCCCGCAACCGCGACCGTGCCGAAGAACCGCCACCTCGTTCGCAGGGCCGCCCGGGGGACCGCCCGCGGGGCCGTGCGCACCGCCATGGTCGGCGTCTCCCTTGCCCAGGGCAACCCACTCGCCGCCCTCGGCTACGCCATGCCACGGACCGTCGGCGCCACCGCCCTGATGGCCCGCATCCAGACCGGCGGCCGAGGCAGCCGCCGTGGTCCGGCACGGCCAGCCGGACGCCCCGCCCCGCGTCCCGGCACTCCCGGGAACCAGCCGGGCGCCCCCGGAGCCCCGGGCAACCCGCCGCGGGGACCGCGGCCGAACACCCCCCAGGGCGGTCTGCCGCCGCAGCCCGGGCATCCACCCCGGCCTGCGCAGCCGCGGCCCGGGCACCCGCCCCGCCCCAACCACCGTCCCGGTGCCCAGCCGGCCCGCAACCGGCGGCCCGCCCGCCCCGCACAGCCCGCAGGCAATCCGTCCACCCCAGCGGCCGGCGGCAACACGGGCCGCCCTGCTCCCATACAGCGCGGCGGCGGACAACGAGCCACGCCGCACCACCAGGTCCCTGCCCAGCCCGCAGCGTCCCCGCGCCAACAGCAGCTGAGGCAGCGCCTGGACCGCGGCACTCGCCGCATCCCGCCCCGGAGCGGGTCGTGACCAAGCAGCGCAAAAAATGGCTGACCGGCAGCGCGGGTCTGCTCGTGCTGGCGATCGTCCTCATGGGGGCGATCGCCGCGCACGTCACAGGCATTGGGCAGAGCGAGGCCGAAGCCGCAGCCGCACAGGCCCAGTGCACCCCTGACGAGGCGGCGGGCATGGACGTCGACACCGCCCAAGTCGCCCAGCAGGTCAAAGCGGTGCTCGCCGGCAGCACCGGCGACGTCAAGGTCTCCGGCCTGCCCTCGCCCAAGGAGCAGATCCCCAACGCGAAGGTCATCGTGGCGACCGGCGTGCAGATGAAGATCTCGGCACGCGGCCAGGTCATCGCGCTCGCCACCGCCCTGCAGGAATCGGGACTGCGGAACCTGGACCACGGCGACCGCGACAGCCTCGGCCTGTTCCAGCAGCGGCCCTCCCAGGGCTGGGGCACCCGCGAGCAGATCCTGGATCCGGTCTACGCGTCCACCAAGTTCTACACAGCGCTCAAGTCCCTCAAGGACTGGGAGAACATGCCGATCACAATCGCCGCCCAGAAGGTGCAGAAGTCAGGCTTCCCCGACGCCTACGCCAAGCACGAACCGCTGGCCACCGCCCTGCAACAGGCCATCGCGCCGACACTCGGCACGGCGGCCGCGGGCCCCGCGGGCACCAGCCCCGCTTTCTCCGGCGGATTAGGCGGGGCAGGCTGTGTCACCCAGGCCGGCACCGACTACGGCGACATCCCGCCGGGCACCCTCCCCGAGGGCTATCAGATCCCCGCCAGCGCCCCCATGCCGGCACGTAACGCCATCCGCTGGGCACTCGGACAGCTCGGTACCCCGTACCAGTGGGGCGGCACCTGCACCAACCCGCACGGCAGTAACCCCCGCGACCGGTGCGACTGCTCCTCCCTGATGCAGCGCGCCTACGGCGTGGCCGGCATCGAGATCACACGCACCACCTACACCCAGATCAACGACGGTCGCGCGGTGCCGGCCAACGCCCTGCAGCCGGGCGACCTGGTCTTCACCGAGGGCAGCGCATCCCGGCCCGAGCATGTGTCCATGGTCATCGGGGACGGCCTGGTTGTGCACGCGCCGAAGCCAGGCCGTGTCGTCGAAGTGGCCAAGCTCTCCACCCACGGCAAGATCCTGGTGGCACGCCGGATCGGCGGGTGACCAGGGTGCGCGCGGCCGCACGTGCGGGCGATCGGCAGGGCCGGCCGTGACGCGCGCCGGGCGGCAGCAGGCTGAGCCGGTCATGCGAAAGCTGATCGCGTACGCCCTGGCCGCATCCGCGCCGGCCCTTCCTGCCCTGTCCATCCCGGCGACGCCGGCCCTTCCGGCCGCAACGGCCGCCGCGGTACACGACTTCAACTCGTGCGGCTACTACCCGAAGTCGGCAGTCCGGCCTGAAGCCCGGCACCACGGGCTGGGCCGCGAAGTCGGTCTCAAGCCGCACGTGTCCACGCAGCTGGACTCACCACGGCAGGGTCCGTCGCCGTCCCGAGCAGCCAGACAGCGAAGTAAAGGAAAAGCAAAGCCTCGTGATCGGTGTCTGAATCGGCCTTCCGTCCCGACTTGGTCCAAGTGAAGGGAGTTTTCCCCGCCCGACCAGGAGGCCACCGTGCACGCAGTGCTCCGTACGACCGCCCGGCGGCCAGCATGAAGGCCGCCGACCTGCCGGGCGCCCAGGTCTTCTTCGACGCCGTCGACTGGGCAGCCGCCCCGTACCTGGCCGCGCTGTCTCCGGTCGCCCTGGCCATCTGGATCTGCGTGGCCGTGCGGCGCGCCCGTCTCGTACGGGCCGCCCTCGCCGACCGCGTCACCGTCGAAGTCGTCCCCACCTCCACCTTCGACCCGAACGAAGGCGAGGTCGGCCGGTGGGCGCGCCAGCTCGGGCGGGTCCACCAGTCCGCCGGCGGCATCCCGGCCCGCGGCTCGGCCGTCCGGCTGCGCTACAGCGCCGAGGACGGCAAGATGCGCTGCTTCCTCGAGGGCCCGGCAACAGCGGCCGCCGTGCTGGCCATGCCCGGCTTCGCCGAGGTCGAAGTCCGCGCCCACCGCGCCCAGAAGGACATCCAGCCCGTCCGCTTCCCCACACAGCGCGAGGGGGCGAAGTGACCGCCGCGGTTGAGCTCGACTGCGACTACCCCAAGGCCGCCGCCGACGCCGACCACCGACCTGCCGCCCGCCGTTACGTCGAGCGCGCCGAGCTGGTACTTGCCCTGCCCGACCAGAAGCCGCTGGCCTCGCTGGGCCTCAATCCTGACCCGCTCCAGCAGCTGGCAGCCGCCATGGCGTCCGTAAGCGCCGAGGCCTGCGAGCGGGCCGACGTCGTCATAGACCTGGTCCCCATCCGCGAAGGACAACTCGCCCGGCGCCGGCGACGGCTGATGGGACAGTCCAAGCGCCGCGGACCCTCCGCGTACGGCGAGCGCCTGACCGGCGGCCCCGGCGGGGGAGCAGGGCCGGGATCCGTCGCCGCAGCCTGGTCCGGCGGCAAGACGACCAGCGCCCGCCAGGAGCGGCTGCCGAGGATGACCGACCTGCGTGACGGCGTCGGCAAGTTCGACCCGGCGACGGGAGCCGTGTTCGCAGTGCAGCTGCTGCTGCGGACAGAGGCAGCGCACCCGCATGCTGCCGTGGCCCGCATGCAACTACTGCTCGCCGCCTTCTCCACCACCTCCGCAGAGAACCGCCTCAAGCCGCGCCGCCCCCGCACCCGCTGGGGAATCGCCTCGTTCGACAAGCGGTTCGCCACCGGCGAGTTCGCACCCCGGAAACGGCAGTGGATGACCGTGCCCGAGCTCGCCGGATTCCTCAAACCCCCGACGGCCAAGTGCAGCGCCCCCAGTGTGGTGCGCTCGGGTGGCCTGGTACCTCCGGCGCCGTCGGAGCTTCCCGTCTACACCGGCCAGCCGGACTTGGTACCGCTCGGTGCAGTGACCTACCCGGACGGACGCGAGCGGATCGGCGCCGCACGGATGGAGGACCTGCTCTTCGGGCTGCAGCTGGGCAAGGCAGGTCACGGCAAGACCGAGGCGGCTCTGGTGCAGTGCATTGCCGTTGCCCACTCCGGTCACGGCACCTGGTTCCTGGACCCGCACGGCGAGGCATGGATGCGGGCGAGACCGTATCTGGCTCACCCGCACATCTCCTCTCGCGTGTGGGAGATCAACCTGGGCAAGGCGGAAGCGGACCAGCTGGTCGTTTCCTGGAATCCGCTGTCCATGGAGGACCGCACTCTCACCGATGTCCAGGACGTGGTGCGCTCAGTCACCGAGGGCATTGCCGCCGCCCAGGACTGGGGTGACAGCGCGCCGCGTGCCCGCACGATCCTCGCCCGCTCCGTCCAGGCACTGGCCCTGCTCAACTTGCAGGCGGTCCAGGCCGGATCCCCGCATGCTCAGTGCACGCTGTTCCAGGTGCGGACCTGGCTGACAGATGAGACCTGGCGAAAGCTCCTGCTGCCCAGGCTGCCCCGACGGGTCCAGGACTACTGGGAGAAGACCTTTCCCAGGTTCCCCCCAGAGGCGGTACCCACCGTCACCTACGTGATGGACCGGCTCGACACTTCCCAGTCCCTCCAAGGATTTTTCGGCAGCCCGCGCTCGGCATACGACGTCCGCACCGCAATGGACAATCACCGCGTCGTTTTCGTCTGCCCGTCCGGCAGCGAGAGCGACGCGCTGGTCAGCTGCCTTCTGATCCATGATCTGCACCGCGCTGGGCTGTCGCGCCAGGACACCCCGCGCGAGGAGCGCGCCACGTTCTGGGCCTGGGGGGACGAGCTCACTGCCCTGGATGCTTCCTCCAAAGGCTTCCTCGCCGCAATCGCCGAGCAGCTCCGGAAGTACGAGGTGCGCTTTATCGGAATGACGCAGATGGCTCTTCGACTGAGCGCGATCACCCGGCAGGCACTGTTGCAGAACCAGTCTCTGCTCAGCACGTGCGCGGCCGACTACGACGAGGCCGCCTTCGTCGCCCGCCGCTGGAACGGCCACGTCACCCCGGAGACCATCACCGAGCTCCCGAAATACAACTACGTGATGTCGGTCAACCTCAACGGAGTGCGGACCACGCCCTTCAGGGTCCGCGGCCTGCCCGTCGAGGACCTCTTCGCCCATTACGACAATCCGGCCGGCGTCCCCGAGCTCAACAAAGCGATCGACACCAACCTCCAGCGCCGACCTCTCGGCGAGATCCTCGCCGAACTTGAGGACCTGGACGACGCCGTCCTCTCCCACCACACCGGCCGCCGGCCCAGCCTCGGGACCGCCGGCGACCCCACCACCTTCGTCGACTAGAGCGGAGCTCCCACATGCCCTACCCGCACACCGGCCCCACGGGGCTCGGCCCAATCGCCCAGCAGGCCGTCCAAGTCCTCTACCAGCACCGCCTGGTCTCCACCCGACAGCTCCACCGACTCATCACCCCTCACCACACCCGCACCGAGTACCTGCGCCGACAGCTCCACACCCTGCGCACAGCAGGCCTCGCTGAAACCGTCGGCCGGCGCTCAACGGGGCAGACCGAACTGCTGTGGTGGCTGACCGAAAAGGGCGCCCAGGCGGTCGAATCGGTCGGTCTGCTGCCCCAGCGCCCCTACCGCATGAGCCCCGAAGCGGCCCTCGGCCCACTGCAAGAGCACACCCTCGCCACCGTCGAAACCGGCCTGGCCTTCGTGGACTGGTCCCGTCGCCTCGGCCACGAATGCGGCCCGCTCGACTGGTCCCCGGAGACCGCGCACCACTACCGCGACGACTCCCGCCCCGGCGAGGACCTCACCCTCATCCCCGACGCCGTCCTCAACTACGTCCACACCGACCAGAAAGCCAAGCAGCGCACCCTGCTCACGTTCTTCATCGAAGTCGACCGCACCCAGATGACCATCGCCCGCCTCGCCCAGAAGCTCCACGCCTACGCCGCCTACCACGAGTTCACCCCCCAGCCGCCGAGCGGTCGCGGCCCGCGCCCCGTGCGGCGCACCTCTTCCACGCCAGCCTGGCGCAGCCGCTACCCGGCCTTCCCGCGCCTGCTCATGGTCCTCACCGGCGCCTCCGATACCCGTCTGGCCCGGCGCATCGCCGACCTGCGCAGCCTCGCCGCCAGCCACCCTGCCCTCACCAACACCGGGCTGCGGGCCGGCGTCACCACCCTGAGCCAGCTCCAGCACCGCGGCCCCTTCGACGCGATCTTCACCCCGGTCCTCGGACCGGGGCAGCCGGCAGACGCCTGGCTGCGCCCCGTCACCGTCGCCGCTTGAACCGAAAGGCACGTCATGCGCTTCACTCGCTTCACCCCGGTCCCCGCCCCTGCTCCGGCACGACGACCGCGTGCCTGCGACGAACTCGGCGCCATCGCCAAGCCGTTCTCCCCGCTGATTGGGGAACTGCTCGCTCTCTATTGCCACGCGCCCCATCGGTCTGCTGTCACAGCAGGAAAGCTGCCGCGACGAATATCAACTCACAGCACGCCAGATCGTTCCGCGCCTGCTCGACGGCTGGCAAAGCCAGACGGATGGGCACGGGAGGTTAGACGACCTTCTCATCCAACCCCGAGAAGTGAAGACCTCCTGTCCCTGCACGCACCAGGCGCCGTGCCGGTAGCGCTCCCAGGGCGCTGCCCCTGCACAGCACTCCAAGAGCCCCTCGGCCGACGGACCCGAACCAGCCGGACCTCGAGCGGCTCAGACACGACCAGCTCCAGGAGTGGAACTGCGCGCTGTGTGGAGCCCGGCTCTACCAAGACCGATCGCTCGCCATCTTCCGCCCCGACACGGCTCGGCTGCAGACGCCAACCGGCCTGTGGGGCTGCGCTCCCATGTGCTGATGAGTCGACACTGTTGCCGCTCGCGAATCGCCGGGGTACGTCCCGCTGGACGGGACGACCGACCAGTTCGCTTCCGGGCAGCCCGCCGTTGGGGCACTGTGGCGTGTTTAGTACCGTCCTGTGGTCCTGAACTGCCCGAATAAAGCTGGGTAGTTGGAGGATCGTTGCGTAACGTATGGGAACAGACCGACCGCTTGTGGCGGTTGAGGCCGCGACGGGGTCCTCGCCCTGGGCAGCATGCCGCAGGTCGACAGACACCGTTGAGTGACACACGGGGAGGCGCAGTGGCACTGTCGGCACGATCAGGTCCAGCACTACTTCGCGTACGAAATGGCTCGCGGACCAAGGCACTTCTCTTCCTGGCCTTCGCCCTGGCGGCCGTTTCGGCGTGCAGTTCAGACAGGTCGGCAGACAACGACCCGAAGGCGTCCCCGACGCCGTCCGCGACCAAGTCGGCGGACCCGACGGAGACCGCGAAGAACGAGGCCATCGGCGCGTACCGCAACTACTGGCAGCAGATGGAAAAGACCTTTGCGAGCGGCACCTCTGAGGGCACCGATCTGAAGAAGTACGCCGCCGCGACCGCGCTCATCGTTGCTGAGGACGCCGCGAAGAACAGGCACGCCAAGGGGCAGATGATGACCGGTAGCGTCACCGTCGAAAACCCCACGGTCACAAAGATCGACATCGACCGCAAGGTGCCTAGCACCACGCTCTCCAGCTGCCTGGACATCACCCGCTGGAACGTTGTCGAACGTGCTGACAACAAGCCGGTACCGCTCCCCTCGCAGCGCCTGACCAGGTACGTCATCGTATCGACTGTCGAAAAGTGGCCCGACGGCTGGAAAGTCATCAAGGACGAACCCCAGGCGAAGCCATGCTGAGTACTTGGCGCCCCGCCGCGATGACGCTGGTGGCCGTGACTGCGTTGGCGATTCCGTTCCAGGCCCTCGCGGCGCCCGGAGGCGAGAAAGATAACTGCGAGGCCCCGGAGGACCCGTTCGTCTGCGTGGGCGCAGGAACCCCGGAGAGGCCGCCGGGTGAGCGACCCGGCGGAATGGGCGGCACTGGGGGATCCGGGGGCGGCTCCAACAGCAGCCGGGTATGCACCTACGAGAAGATGGTCCCCGAGCCACCCGCAGACAGCAGTGTCTGGGAAGGACACAAGCCCGGGGACGGCGCGGTCTATATCGAGCGCTGCTTCGAGAAGAGCGACCCAGCTGGCACGACGGTGGTGCGCATCTTCTGGTCAAAGCAGCAGCCCGCCGCGGCACCAGCGGTCGACTCTGCGGTTCTCGCCCAGCAGGCTGTCGACAAGATGCTGCTACGTGGCCCCGACATCGGCATAACCCCGAAGCCGGGCGGCAGGGGGGTGGTCGGAATGCCTGTCTACATGTGGACCACGACAGGCCCCGAGACCTACGGGCCGAACACGGCCAGCGCGACAGCTGGCCCCGTCAGCGTGACCGCCACGGCGAGGGTCTCGAAGATCGTGTGGCAGATGGGCGACGGGAAGACGGTTACCTGCACTACGGCCGGGACTCCCTATAAGGCCGAGTACGGCAAGAAGCCGTCCCCGGACTGCGGTCACCGCTACAACGTTCCTTCTTCGACCACCTCGTCCGGGAAGTTCCACGTGACCGCGACGTCCACGTGGACGGTCGACTGGCAGGTGACCGGCGGCGGCCAGACCGGTGAGCTCACCGAGATCCGCGACAGCGCCGTGGACATCACCGTTGCCGAGGTCCAGGTCCTCAACTAGCGCACCTGCTCAAGAACTCGAGAGGCTTTTCACCGCATGGAATCCCCCGCTGCGCCGTCGGTGCCGCGCCCGGCCGTCCCGGCACGCCCCGAGGTACCCATCACCACCGCCGCGCCGGTCAAGCGGGAGCGCCGCTGGTCGGTCGCCGCGCTGTGCATCGTCCTGGCCGTCCTCGCCGGTCTGGGCGCAGCGGCGGCGGTTACTTCCGCCAGCGATCGGACCAAGGTCTTGGCCATCGCTCGTGACGTTCCGGCCGGCCAGGCTCTGACGGCAGCCGACCTGATGGTGGCCGAGGTGAGCGCCGATGCCGCTCTCACTCCCGTACCCGCCTCGCAGAAGGCGTCCATGGTGGGCAAGCGGCCGGCCGTCGACCTGCGCAAGGGTGGCCTGCTCACCACCTCCCAGCTTGCCGAGGGCACGGGCTTGGGTGACGACAGGCAGCAGGTCGGCGTCCAGGTCAAGCGCGGCCAGGCCCCGGCCGGGGCCCTTGCCCCCGGCGACAAGGTCCTCGCCGTCACCACCCCCGCCCAGGGCGAGCAGACCAGCTCCAAGGAGGCCGAGGCGCCGCCGTCGACCATCAGTGCCGTTGTCGTGACCGTCTCCCGCCCGGACGCCTCCGGGAACGTTGTGGTCAACCTCGCGGTCGCGACCACGGACGGGCCGCTGCTGGCCACCCGCGCAGCCCAGGGCCGCATCGCCATCGTGCGTGAACCGCGGAGCAGCTGACATGCCGGTCACCGCGCTCGTCTCCGCCAAGTCCTGCGGCGTCACCACCGCCGCGCTCGCCCTCACCCTCGCTTCGAAGCGTCCCTCGCTGCTCGCCGAGTGCGACCCGGCCGGGGGGACTATCAGGGCCGGCTTCCTGCAGGGCGAGGTCGGCGCCGGGTTCGGCCTCTACCATCTGGCCGCCGCCGAACGCACCGGGCCGGACGCCCTTGCCCAGGCATTCGCCAGTCACCTCTGGCCGATGGACGAGGCCGGGCACCGCAAGCTGCTGCCCGGACTGACCGACCCCGCCCAGGCCGCCGCGCTCGGCCGGACCTGGCCCGCCTTGTCGGAGGTCATGCACGTCCTTGCGGACGAGGCAGGATACGACGTCTACATCGACGCCGGCCGCCTCGCGCTCGAGTCCGGCCGCCTCCACACGACCCTGACGCCGGCCCCGCTGCTGCACCAGGCCGACCTTGTCCTGCTCGCCGTCCGCGGCACCGAGCAGTCCCTCACCCTGGCCCGGCACCTCATCGACCCGCTGCGCACCGAACTGGCCGAACGAGGCAGCGGACCGGACGCGCTGGGGCTGCTGCTCATCGAGGACGGTCCGTACCGCGCCCACCAGGTCGCAGAAGCCCTCAAGACCCCGGTCCTGGCCGGACTTCCCTTCGATGCGGCCACGGCCGGCTACTTCACGGCTGGCGGCCGCCCGCCCCGCGGCTACGGCCGCAGCCCGCTGCTGCGTCACGCCCGCACCGCCACCGAGCAGTTCGAGGCAGCCGCCTCCCGTCGGCAGATCCAGCAGCAGTACCCGCCCAGGCACGCCAACCCGCAGTTGGCCGGTGTCCTGCAGCGGCTGAGCGAGAAGGGAGCAACGCGTGGCTGACACCCAGCAGCGCCCCGGCGCGGGCGGCCAGCCGGCGCCCATGGGCCGCGAGGACATCGCCGGCCTGCTTGCCGGACGGATCGGCCAGCGCCGCCCCGACGAGCCGGGACCTACCCCTGTCATCGAGCCTCCCGCAGTGCCGGCAGTTGCAGCGACGGCGGCGGCTGTGCCGCGGCTGGCAGGCCTGCCTGGCGAGATCCCGGTCGGCTGGGACGTCATCGAAGACCTCCAGGCCCAGGTGTCCCAGCAGCTCAGCGCCAACGACCCGGACAAGCTCCTCGAAGAGGCCGACCGCCGCGCGCTGGCCAAGTCGTTGGTGCGCAACGCGGTCGCGGACTGGGCCACCAAGTACGCCCAGGGCAACACCCCGCTGACCGCCGAGCACGAAGCGGCGATCGGTACCGCAGTCTTCGACTCCATGTACCGCGGCGGCCGTCTGCAGTCCCTCTTGGACCAGGACGGGGTCGAGGACGTCATGGTCGACGGACTGCGCGCCCACGTCGAGTACCACGACAAGCCGCGCCGCACGATCGAGAAGGTCGCCGACAGCCACGAAGAGCTGATCACCTGGGTCAATCGCATGGCCCGCCTGTCCGGCCACGGCGAGCGCGGCCTGACCCAGGCCACCCCCATGGTGGGCTTCCGCATGCCCGACGGCTCCCGCGTCACCGCAAGCCTGCTCACCACCCGCCCGTCCGTCGTCATCCGCCGGCACCGCATCCGCCAGCACGGCATCGCCGAACTGGTCCAGTGGGGCTCCATCAACCCCATCCTCGAGCGGTTCCTGACCGCTTGCGTCCACGCCAAGATGAACATCCTGGTGGTGGGCGACATGGGCGCCGGCAAGACCTCGCTGCTGCGCGCGCTCGGCCGGGAGATCCCGCCCTCCGAACGGCTCGTCACGCTGGAGTCCGACCGCGAGCTCTACCTGGACGAGCCCGGCCCCAAGCCCGGCCCGGTCACGTACGCGTTCGAGGCGCGGCAGTCCAACGGCGAGGTCCGCGGCGGCGAGAAGGCCGGCGAGGTCACCATCTCCGACATGTTCGCCACCGCCCTGCGGTACAACGCCACCCGCGTCATCGTCGGCGAGGTCCGCTCCACGGAGATCGTGCCGATGCTGCAGGCCATGAGTGCGGGCGGCTCCGGCTCGATGTGCACCCTGCACGTCCGCCGGCCGCACGCCATCGTCAGCCGCCTGGTCCAGCTGTGCACCGAGGCCGACATGGCCACCGAGGCCGCGCACCACCTGATCGCCTCCTCCATCGACCTGGTGGTCTACCTGACCTACCTGGACGAGACCGCGATCGGCGGCCGTAAGCACCGGTTCGTCTCCCACATCTACGAGGTCCACGACGTCGTCGGCGAAGGCGGCCGCCCGGTCACCACCGAACTCTTCGCCCCCCAGGGCGGGGAGCCGCGCGCCATCTACAAGAACATGCCCAGCTTCATCGACGACCTGGAGCGCACCGGCCTGTTCCACCGCCAGTGGCTGACCGACAACCCGTACGGCGCGTGGCTCGGGCCGCTGCAGAGGGTGGGCCGGCGATGAACACCTCCCAGCTCGCTCTCGTCGCGGCCTGCTGCGCCGTACTCACCCTGCTGGCGGTCTTCGCCGCCGTCCGCGAAATCCGCGGCCGTGTCCCCGACCCGGCCAAGCCGAAGTCCCCTACGACTCACCGGATCCAGCGTGCGAAGGCCGAACTGCCGCAGACATGGCAGCGCCGCTGGCGCCACCTTGTCACCACCGCGGGCATCGTCACTCTGGTGGTGTGGGCCTGGACCGGCTGGCCCGTCCACGGCATCCTCGCCGGCGCCGCCGTGCTCGGCCTGCCCTACGTCCTCAACCCCGGCACCGCCGCCACGCTGCGGATCGAACGCCTCGAAGCGCTCGCGCAGTGGCTCAATCACCTCGCCGGCGTCCACCAGGCCGGCATCAGCCTTCCCCAGACGATCCAGGCCTCCGCGAAAGCCGCACCCGCACCGATCGCGCCGAACGTGCGCGCCCTGGCGGACAGGCTGCGCTCCGGCCTGGAGGCGCAGGACGCCTTCGCCCTGTTCGCCGACGAGCTCGCCGACGGCGTCAGCGACCACGTCGTCCTGCTCTTCCAGTCCCACGCCGTCTACAAGGGCCCCGGCCTCTCCGACGCCCTCGAGGCGCTGGCGGTCACGATCCACCAGCAGGCCGCCGACGCCCGCGACATCGAGGCCGACCGCGCCAAGGTCCGCAAAAGCTCGCGCATGGTGTCCATCGTCATCTGCGTCGTCGTGGTCGGCTGCATGCTCAACGACGCCTGGTCCGGCTGGTACCAGTCCCCCCTCGGGCAGATCGTCCTCGCCGCCCTCGGCGGCGCCTTCGCCTGGACCCTGTCCTGGCTGCGCCGCATCGCCCGCACCCAGCCCGACCCGCGGCTCATCGGCCCGCTGCCCGCCAATGCCCAGTTCACCGTGACGGGAGGCGTCCGATGATCCCCGTGGAGGCCGTCCTGCCCGCAGCCGCCGCCGGAGCACTCATCGGTCTGGCCGTCCGCGCCGCCCTCCCCGCACGCCGCGACCTCGCCTCCGCCCTGGACCGCCTGGACGTGTCCAAGACCAGCCGCCCCCTGCTCCCCGCGGCGGCTCCCAAGACGACCGGCACCGTGCAAGAACGCGTCGGCACGCGGCTGCTCGGCGAGCTCGGCGGCCGCCTCACCCTCCCCGTCAAAGACCTGAACCTGCTGAGCATCAGCCCGGCCGAACACCTTGGAAAAAGGTTCCTGTTCGCCCTGTACGGGCTGTTGCTGCCGCAGCTGCTCCAGGCCCTGCTCGCCCTGGCAGGCGCACCCTTCCCGTACGCTGTCCCCGCTCTGTTCTCCCTCGCCCTGGCCGGCCTGTTCTGGTTCTGGCCCGGCAAGGAAGTCGCCCGCGAGGCAGCAGCGGCCCGCCTCATCGTCCGGCACGCCGCCGCCTCCTACCTGGAGCGCGTCGCGCTCGCACGGATCGCCAACTCGGGCGCCGCGCAGGCCCTGACCCAGACCGCGGAAGTCGGCGACGGCTTCATCTTCGTCCGCATGCGGCAGGTCTTCCACCAGGCCGACCTCGCCGGCGTCACCGTCTGGGACGCCCTCAAGCAGCTCGGCGACGAGCTCGACATCCCCGAGCTGACCCGCCCCGCCGACACCCTGGCGCTGGCCGGCGACGGCGCCGCCGTCTACACCACTCTCCAGGCCCAGGCCCGGCAACTGCGCATCGCTCTGCTGTCGGACGCCAAGGCCCAGGCCAATGCGGCGAGCGCCGCGATGATCCTGCCGGTCACCTTCGGCGTCATCCTCATGCTCGTCTTCGTGATGATCCCCATCACGCTCACCATCCTCGGAAGCTGAAGGAGCAGAAGCACCCATGGACATCCAGACCCTGACCGTGTGGATCCGCGGCCGCTACGAAGCGCTCAAGGCCGGCAAGGACGCCGGACAGACCTCCACCGAGCTGGCCCTGATCGCCGGCGCCCTGCTTGTCGGCGCGGGCCTGCTGGTGCTGGCCATCCGAACCAAGCTCGCGGAGAAGATCGGCATCATCCAAGGCGGCTGACCAGCCACTGCCACGACCACGAGGGGAGGACCAGGCGTGAGATCACGGATGCTGAAAGGTCTGCGAGGCTTCATCCGCCGCCGGCTGCAGGGCAACGACCGCGGTTTCGGCAGCGTCGAGTTCGCGGTCCTGGCCGTCGTCGTGCTCGCGCTGATCTTCACCGCCATCCAGGTCGGCCTGTACTACCACGCCCGCAAGGTCGCCCAGTCCGCCGCCCGCCAAGGCGTGGAAGCCGGCAGGCAGTTCGGCGCCGGCGAGGGCGACGGCGTCGTCCAGGCGCAGACGTTCCTCAACCGTTTCGGCGGCAGCGTCCAGGGCGCGAGCGTGTCGTCGGCCGGCAGCACCGCACAGGAGATCCGCATCACCGTGCGCGGCCACGTCGCCACTCTGGTCCCCGGCCTGACGCTGGACGTCGTTCAGCACGCCGACGCACCTGTCGAGCGCTGGACCAACCCATGAGGGCCCGAACCTGCGGTCAGCGGCCGGCGCGGGGGCTTCGCCGCGACCGGGGCTCCTACGCGTTGGAGACAGCCATTCTCGCACCCGTGATGATCGGGCTGCTCCTGCTGATGATCGCCTTCGGGCGGGTGACGGACGCTGACGGCGCGGTGGACTCCGCAGCCCGGGCGGCTGCCCGCGCCGCCTCCCTGGAGCGCGACGCCGGCAGCGCACAGGCCGAGGCGCAGGCCGCGGCGAACCGCAGCCTTCAGGGGGAGGGCATCACCTGCCAGACCTCCAGCGTCGTCGTCGACACCTCCGGCTACGCGCTCGACATCGGCCTGGAGGCGAACGTGACCGCGACGATCGCCTGCACGGCCAACCTCTCCGACATCGGGCTGCCGGGCCTGCCCGGCGCCAAGACACTCACGGCGTCGTGGACCAGCCCCATCGACACCTACCGGGGGCGCGGATGAACACCCTTCGCCGGTTCGTGGCGCGGCGCCGCGCGGCACTGTCCGCCCCTCGCCGCGACCGCGGTTCCATGTCCGTGTTCTTCGCCCTGTCGACGCTCGCGATCCTGATGGTGATGGGCTTGCTCGTCGACGGCGGTGGCGCCCTGAACGCGGCCAACCGGGCCACCTCCCTGGCCCAGGAAGCAGCCCGCACCGCCGGCCAACAGCTGGACCCGGCCCAGGCGATCGAGGGCACCGCCATCACCATCGACCCGGACGCGGCCGTCGGGGCTGCCCAGGACTACCTCGCCGCCGCTAACGTCCAGGGCACCGTCGAGATCACCGACGGCGGGCAGAGTCTCACCGTCACCGTGACCGACACCTACGACACGTTCTTCGCGCAGTTCGTGGGCAAAGGGACGATCAACGTGACCGGCACCGCGAAAGCCCAACTGCAGACCCAAACTGGAGGCTAGCCGCGCCATGCCCCATCGCACCCCCGCCCCGCTGCGCGCCGTCGGCGCCCTGCTCAGGGCTCTGCTCGGCCTGGCCGTACTGGTGGCTCTGGTCGGCGGAGCCCCGTTCCTGCTCCTGACGGTCGGCCATCAGCCGACCGAACTGTCCGGCGGTTTCGGCCTGCTGATGGACCAGGACGACGGCAGCCTCTTCCTGGTCGCCCTCACATGCATCGGCTGGGTCGGTTGGGCAGCCTTCACGTTCTCCGTCCTGGTGGAGGCCGTCGCCTTCCTGCGGCGCCGCTCCGCACCCCAGATCAAGGGCATGCGCAGCCTGCAGTCCCTCGCCTCGTTCCTCATCGGCGGCATCGTGCTGCTCGCCCCCACCGCGGCGTCGGCCGCCACGACCGCGCCGGCAGCCGCGGCCACCACCGTGCACACCGTGGGGGAAGGCGGCGCCGGCGCGTCACCGAGCGCCAAGTCGGCAGCGCTGGCGGAGGGACCGGACTGGCCCCAGCACACCGTGTCCTCCACCACCGAGCTGCCGTGGGACCTGGCGGAGGAGTATCTCGGGGACGGCAAGCGGTGGAAGGACATCGCCGCCCTCAACCCGGACATCCCGCAGCTCGCCGCCGGCGACCAGTTCCTGCCCAAGGGCGCGGTCATCAAGCTGCCGGCCGACGCCCGGCCCGTCGCGCCGGCCACCAGCGCGGCGCCCGCGGCGAGCAGGAGCCCGGCCGCGGACGACAAGGCTGACGAGCAGCAGACGAGCAGGACAGAGCAGGGCGGCAAGCCGCAGGACCGGGCGGACGAGGACAACTCAGCCGACAAGGCCCGGCCGGAGAGTGTCACCGTCCGCGAGGGCGACAGCCTCTGGTCGATTGCCGACGAACACGGCGACCCGGCCGACTGGCTGGCCATCTTCGAGGCCAACAAGGGCGAAACGACGCCCGGCGGCGGCACGTTCACCGACCCGAACCTCATCTTCCCCGGCCAGGAGCTGGACCTGCCCCAGGCTGGCGAGCAGGCAGGCAAGCCCGCGGACACCGACACGGGAGACGACGACCCGAAGAAGCCCGGCCAGGAGGCCGACAAGACACCGGCCCCCGAGCACACGCCGGACAAGGAAGCCGACCAGGGACGCGAGGGCGAGCAGGCCGCACCGCCGGCCGCGACGCCGGCACCCTCCCGTACGGCAGAACCGGCACCGAGCAGCGCCGCCCCCGAACCCAGCGGCCAGGACACCGGCCGAGACCAGGCGCCCCCCGCGCAGCAGAGCGCCAACGGCGAGACGGCCCTTGCCCCGGCCGCTGTCTGGATGGGCGCCGGCGCCCTGGCGGCTGCCCTGGTCGGCACCCTGGCCACCCGCCGGATCCTGCAGCAGCGCCGCCGCCGCCCCGGCCGGCGCATCCCCATGCCCGCCGGCCGCGCCGCCGCGACCGAGCAGGGCCTGCGCGCCGCCCAGCACCCCACCGGCTTCGACCTGCTCGGCACCGTCCTGCGCTCCCTCGCCCTCAACCTGGCCGCTGCCGGCCGCGAGCTGCCCGTCCTGCAGGCGGTCGTGCTGCACGAGGCGAAGGTTGAACTGCACCTGGAGCAGGACACCGCGCCGATGAAGCCGTTCATCGCGGCCGCCGGCCGCAAGGACCTGTGGGTCTGCCCCGCCTCCAGCTCCGACCTCGTCGACGAGGAGGCGCTGAAGGAGGCGGACGCCCCGTACCCGGCCCTCGTCTCCGTGGGCTGGGACGCTGCCGGCCGCCTGGTCCTGGTCGACCTCGAACACGCCGGCGTCCTGCACCTGTCCGGCGACGGCGACTTCGCCCGCCACGTCCTGCAGGCCATCGCCGTGGAACTCGCCAGCACCCCGCTGCCCGGACACCTCGAAGTCACCGCCCTCGCCGGGACGGCGCCCGGCCTGGACCAGGCCGCGCCCGAGCGGGTCGTCCGCATCGACCACCTCGCCGACGCCATTGCTGAACTGGCCGGCCACACCACCGACCAGCGCCGCGCCCTGGCCGCCGTCGGCGCGAGCAGCCTGCGCGCCGCACGGCTCACGGACGACGCCGGCGGCGCCTGGACACCGCATGTCCTGCTCGCGGCGGACCTCCCCGACGACCAGGCGGTCACCGACCTCTTCGCCACGCTCGCCGCCAAGCCCCGTGCGGCCGGCGCGGTCATCACCTCGAGCACCAGCAGCGCCCAGGCCCCGGCCGAGGCGTGGACCCTGGAGTGCCAGGGGCCGGACGAGACCATCGTCCTGCCCGGATCCCACCTCCCGATCAGGCTGCAGGGCCTGAGCGACGAGCACTTCGCCGATGCCATCGAGCTGCTCACCCTCGCCGCGAGCGACAGCGACGTCCCCGCCCCCGACTGGACCCGGCCCTCGGCCGAGGACCTGGCCGAGGACGAGGAACCGGAGCAGGAAGAGGCGCAGCACACCGACGACGCGCGCGACACAAAAGACCCGAGCGAGCTCGCGGACATCGATCCGGACGACGACGGAATGCCAGCGGAGTACGCCGAGCTGGAGCTGGACGCCCTCGCCGACGAAGAGGCGGCGACAGACTCGGGGGAGCCGGCCGACGCCGACGACCCGGTCGACCTGGCCAAGCCGGACACCGAGCACGAGGAAGAGGCAAAAGGCGACCGCCCCGCCGGCCCCTCGCTTGCCGACGTGCTCGCCGACGATGAGGACGGCGAACCCGACGCCGAGGCGCCTGCCTCCGACGTGACGAAGGACGACGGACCGGCCCCGGCCCCGGCCGGCGGACCGGCGGACATCGCTCCCGCCTTCGCCACGCCCTGCGCAACTCCCACCCCGCCGACCGTCCACGTCACCATTCCCTCACCCGCCCCGGTTGCCGAAGCCGAGCGCGCCGACAGCCCGAAGGCGCCAGCGGCACAGCAGGTGCCGCCCACCACGGGCCCCGATCTGCCGGCCCAGCCCGAAACCGTAGGCTCAGGCACTCCGGCCGTGCTGCTGCTTGGCCCCATCAGCGTCGAAGGCGCCACGGGCCGCATCGACTCCAACCGCCTCAGCATCGGCACCGAACTCATCGCCTATCTCGCCCTCAACCCCGGCGTCGACCACCACGCCATCGACGACGCCCTCTGGCCCGGGCGCCTGGTCAACAAACAGATGCGCAACGCCGTCATCTCCCGCACCCGCTCCTGGCTGGACAAAGACACCGACGGCAACGCCCACCTGCCCCGCGTCCAGGACACCGGCGACAGCCGCTACCGCCTCGGCCCGGCCGTCGCCTGCGACTGGACCCGTTTCCAGCGTTTCGCCCGCACCGGCCTGGCCCGCCACGACGAAGACGGCGACCTGGCCCTGCGCCGCGCGCTCGCCCTGGTCCGCGGCCGGCCCTTCACCGGCATCCACCCCCAGCGCTACGCCTGGGCCGAGCCGCTCATCCAGGAGATGGTCTCCGCGATCGTGGACGTCGCGTACAAGCTGTCCACCCGCCGACGGGAAGCCGACGACATCCCCGGCGCCCTGTGGGCAGCCATGCGCGGCCTGCTCGCCGCCGAGGAAAGCGAGATGCTGCACCGCCAGATCTTCCTCGCCCACCACGCCGCCGGCGACATCGACGCCCTGCGCGCGGCCGCCGCCCGCCTCGCCCGCATCAACGAACAACTGCTCGGTGGCGTCGACATGGAGGCCGAAACCGCTGAACTGCTGAGGAACCTGCTGCCCCGCCCGGTGACCCGCGCCCGCTGACGGAAGGCGTATGCCGCGTCTGCGGTACCGGGAGAGGGACAGTACGGGATAATGAGGCGCATGGCTCCGGTGTCTTCTTCCTCTTCGTCGCCGCCTGCCGCCGAGGTGCTGCGGGCACGGTATGCGGGCCGGCTGCCCGCATCCCTCGACGACCTCTCCGGGCCCGTCCACGGCCAGGTCGAGCTGCCGCTCCACGTCGCCTGGTCCGGGCTGCGTACGTATGACCTGGACCGCCCGAGGCAGCGGATGAGCCTGTACCGCACGGTGCTGGCCGAAGGGCAGCACGAGGACCTCGTTGCCGTCCTCGACCGGACTCTTCTCCTCGCTCAGTGGCCGGTGCTGCGCACGCTGGTCAGCCGGCACATTCGCCACGTGTGGGAGGACGCTTTCCCCGTGCTCGCCGGCCGGACGTCCGACGCGGCGTGAACCTTGGCGATCTGCACCGCCGACTCCTGGCCGACGTCCTCACCATCGGTACCCCGTACCCGCTGGTCATCACCGGCGGATACGCCGTGCAGGCCCATGGCCTGGTCGACCGCCTGAGCCAGGACCTCGACGTGGCCACCGAGAACCCGGCACCCATGGCAGACATCGCCCGCGACCTGGAACTCGGTCTGGCCGAGCGGGGCTGGCAGGTGACCGTCGTGAGCGTGGACCCGCTCTCGGCCCGTCTGATGGTGACCGACCCGGCCGACGGCGAAGAGTGCGAGGTGGACGTCCTCAAGGAGAACCTCTGGTCAGAGCCGGCCGAGACCGAGCACGGCCCGGTCCTTGCTTTGGACGATGTGATCGGCACCAAGGTCCGGGCCCTGGCCGATCGCGGCGCGGTGCGCGATCTCATCGATGTCCATGCCGCAGCCCGCCACCGCACCACCGCCGACCTCGAAGCACTGGGCGCCCGGCACGGCCGCGACGAGTTCCGTCTGCAGGACCTCCGCGACCGTCTCGGCGGGGCCGACTGGTTCGACGATGAGGAATTCGCCGCCTACGGGGTGCCCGAAGACGACATCAGGTCACTACGGGCGTGGGCCCAGCAATGGGCCAGCGACCTCGACCAGCGGCTGCACACGGACGAGGACGAGGAGGACTGAGTCGGTTCGGGGCCGCTGCCCGCTGCTCAGCTACCTGGTTCGCGCCTACGGACATGGCCGCACCACCTCCGCTCAGTCGGCGGCGCACTCAGGGACTTGACTGCCCGCGGCGCGCGCGACGGCCCGGTCGGCCGACGGCAGCTGAAGCCGGCCAATCCCTTGCGCGGCCTGGACTGATGCTCCTATTGGCCAAGCGTTGGCAGACGCCCGAAGGTACCCAAAATGATCAGGTTCGCAACGTCACCTCGAGTGTGGGGCGGCAGTAATCTTTTGGTTGTGGCGTTCCGGTGCTGGTCCGCGGGGTGTTTCGTGCATGGCTTGTTGCTGTCATGAGGTGAGCTATGGATGAGTGGTGCTGCTGCCGTGAGGCTTTATCTCACTGGGGGTGATGCTTTCTCAGGTTCCAGAGTTCTTTGGTGCGTTGCTGTGGTTCCAGCCGTCGAAGAAGGCGTCGATGAGGTGGCTGGTGGTGTCGCGGGGGCTTGTGTGGTCCCGGGGGCCCGGGCGGGCTTCGGGCTGTCTGGCCGGCGGGTTGTCGAGGTAGGTGTTGAAGCGGGGGCTGTCGCGGAGGATGGCGGGCAGCCGTTCGTAGGCGGGTAGCCGTATGACGTTGCATGGCCTGCAGAGGAGACCGCGAACGCATCGTCCGCAGGAGCCGCCCGTTGCGCAGCAGCTGTGGTCGTGGTCGATGTGCCAGAAGCTATTCGTGTCGTCGGTGAGGCCGGCTTGGTCGTCGGGGCCTTCCTGGCACAGGGCGCAGAGGTCGCGTTGGACTCGGAGAATTGCGTTCCTCTGCGCGATGTCGAGTCGGTAGGTCCGGGCCTGCTCTACGGCTCGGTTGCAGCGTACGCACAGGTTCTTGTCGGGGCGGCGGACCCGCGGGGCCGGGTCGGCATCGTCATAGCACCAGTCGCAGCAGAAGCCGGCATCGTCGGCGAAGTCCTCAAAGTCCACGCCGAGAAGCTAACGCTGGCATCTGACACCGGGGCAGCAGGGACGGCTCGTCGGCGGGGGCGCGGGGGTGTTAGCCGCTGATCGCCGGGTGGATGAGCTGTTCAAGGAAGTGGTGGGTGGCGGGGTCGGTGCTGTGGATGCGGGTCGCGTGGGTGCCGCGGGTGAGCAGGACGCGGTAGGTGTTGAGGGCGTAGGGGAGGTACTGCTCGGGGGAGAGGTGGCGGAGGTTGAGGTCGTCGCTCTGGTCGGGGTGGGCGTTCCAGTGGCCGTCTGTCCAGGTGAGGTCGGGGCCGATGATGACGCCGGAGTGGTGGTATTCGAGGCCTTGGGCGGTGTAGATGCAGCCGATCTGCTGGTGTCCGCCGGTGTGGGTGGCCCAGAGCTGGCTGTGGGGGGCCAGGAGGGAGCCCTCGGAGTCGGTGAGAGCGCTCGTTGCGTTCCAGGCGGCTTTCCAGGTCCGCCTTGCGGTGTCGGGTCCGGTGGCGGGGGCGTCGATGGTGATGTCGAGGGGGAGGGAGGTGGCGCCGCGGGGGCGGGTGCGGGTCCAGGGCCAGCAGAACCCGGCGGCGGTGCGGGCGGTGTGGCCGGCGGCGGTGGCCTGTTCGGTCCACCGCTGGAGCTGGAAGGGGTCCTCGCTCAGGGCGAGGTCGTAGCCGGCACCCCCGGTCCACCGGGCCGGGGCGCCGTACAGGAGGGCGTCAACCCAGGCGGTGTAGGCGGCTGAGCCGTTGCAGCGGAAGGAGCCGGTGAGCTCCAGGTGATGGTGGACGCGGCCCAGGTTCCGGGCGGCACTGCGGATCTCCTCCACGGTGGTGCCTTCATCGGGGCGGATGATCTGCCGTTCGTCGAGGAAGATGACCGCCAGCGGGACGTGCTCCAGCACGGCGGCCAGATCCGGCGCCAGCTGCTGTGCGGCCGATCGTTTGATGCGCTGCGCCTCGTCGATGACGATCGCCCCGCCCTGGCGGGCGGCGCTGCGCAGGGAGCCTGCTGGCGGGAACAGTTCACGCGCGGCGCTGTGGCCGCTGGCGGCGTGCAGGAGGTGCGCACGCAGCGTGCCGGACGGTGTGAGGAAACGGGGATTCGTCGCAGGGTGCGCGCGCATGAGGTGGCCGAGCAGCCGCACGGCCAGAGCGGTCTTCCCGCTGCCCGGCCCGCCGCGCACGGTGATGACCGCCCCGCCCGTCCTCCTGTCCGAGGAGCCGTCTCCCGCCCCTTGTGCACTCGGGCCGCGTGTGGTGGGCAGGTAGCGGGCTGCGGCGGCACGGATCCGTACGAACGCGTCCTGCTGGTCGCCCACCAGAGCGAACGCGGTGCCGCCCATCAGGACGGAGCCGACCTGGTCCAGCAGCCGGGTGGACGGCGTCCATCGGATGGCCTCGAACGCGGCCACCTGAGCGCTTTCCGGCGAGGTCACATCGCTGCAGCGCAGCAGGCCGGCCAGCACCCCCGCTTCCGCGGACAGATCCTCGGCGGTCAGCACGGGGATGTCGGCGACCGCGGGCACGTCCGGCCGCAGAGCGGCTCCCTCCTGGGCGGTGGCGTTGTGCAGCATCACAGCCGCGCGCACGTCCAGCCGAGGAGCGCGAGCGGGCCTCCAGTGCTGGAAGAAGCTGCGGTAGGAGGCCACCTGATAGACGGGATGGGCCGTCACCTCGCCGTCGCTGCGCATCACCCGCTGACCGTCCAGGACACGGCAGCTCTCCCACTGCTTGAGCTCAACCACGACCAGGACCAGCCCCCCGTCCGGCGCCGCGCCGACCAGCAGGGCATCCAGACGCCGGCTTCCGCCCGGGGTCCCGTACTCCAGATACACCTGCAGGTCCGACAGTCCGGCCCGCAGCAGCGCCTTCATCAGTGGCGGCCACGAGCGGCGCCAGCTGCGCACCTCCGCATCCCCCGGCACTCCGAATCCGGACGCTCTGTACCGGGCGACGCACCTGCCGATGAACGAGGCGTCATCGAGCGCCGCGGCGATGTCCCGCACCCGGCCCGCAGCGGCACACGCCACTCCCGGACCCTCGGCTGCGGCCCTGCTCGGAGGAATCACCGCAGTGACCTCGCCCGCCACGGCAGCCGGCACCTGCTCAGACATCTCCCGCCCCCTTCTATCTGATGACTCCCCGTCACCCGGGCCCCCGGTCCCGCCGCCCAGTTCCCACCGCGGAGGTTGGCCTCCCGGGCCAAGCCGCGCCGTCCGTGCACCTGGAGACCAAATGCTAGCGACTGGTCTGTAAGGGGTCATCTATGATGCCCTGCATGGCAACTCCCAGTCCGTTCATGATGGTTCACGTCGGCCAGAGCACCGAATCACAGCGCAACCTCCAGTACGGCATCGAAACCCGCTCCTGGGGCTTCCCCGAGGAAAAACCTCAATACCGCTACGCCCGCCCGCGCTTCGCCGTCCTGGCCACCGGCGCCTCCCCCCGCGTACAGCTCGAGAGCTGGCTGGAAGAGACCGCCACCCTCTACCTCTTCGAGATCCGAGGCGACTTCTACACCGGCACCGCCTGGCACTGGCCGGACGAGGAAGCCGAGCAGCGCATCAAGTACCCGTGCCGCTTCGGCATCGAGCCCCTCGCCGTCCTCCACGACGTCCCTCTCGGCCCAGACGGCCCCCTCACCCAAGCCGGCAGCGACGCAATCCGCCGCTCCGGCACCGACCGCGGCATGGGCAAGCTCGTCTCGATGCCCGCCCTGCCACTGCTGCAGCAAGCAGGCATTCCCGTCGACCCCCAGCAGCCCGAAGTCGTCCCCCTCGACAAGTCCCCCGGCTTCACCGCGGATCAGGTCGAAGGAAAGAAGAAGCCCCAGCGCCGGCGCCGCGGCGCCGGCTACATCTCCGACCCCAAGAAGCGCACCGCCATCGAGAAGCACGCAGAAGACCACGCGGCCGCCCACTACGCAAACCAGGGCTGGACGGTGGAACGCCTCGGCAAGCCCTACGACCTGCACTGCACCCGTGGCACCCAAGAGCGCCACGTCGAGGTCAAAGGGACCACCGGGGCGCCCACCAGCGTCGAACTGACCATCAACGAGGTCCTCCACGCACGCGACAAGGACAACACCGTCGACCTGTACGTCGTCAGCGACATCAAGGTCGACACCCGCACCGACCCGTACACCGCCACGGGCGACACCGTCACCCTCTACGAGAACTGGGAGCCCGCCGAGCAGGACCTGCGGCCCCGCACGTACGAATACCGGCTGCCGACGCCGGCCAGCTGACGCCCAAGCCCCGGCCGCAGGAAGATGGTCGAAAAGGCTGACGCCTAATCACCTGCCCCGCAGCCAGGAGACAAGCCACCATGCCACTCCGCCCCGACCACAGCGTCCGTGACCAAGGAGCTCAGACGGGATTCTCCAGGCTTCGACTCGATCAAGAACTTCGAAGGCGAAGCACAGAACCGAGCCGCAACGGCTTGGAGAGGCCACGCTCCGACGCCTATGGCCCTGGCGGGATCACCGGCAGGTGATCGACAGGGTGTTGTCGCGGTTGCGGACCGGGGCGCCCGGGCAAGACCTGCCCGAGCGATATGGCCCGCGGCAGACCGTACGGAGTCCTGCTCGCTCGTGAGGTGGTCGGCTGTCTGACAGACCCGCCGCCCCCCACGCCGGTGGTGGGAGCAGCTCACGGGAATTCGCCCATGGCGACGCGGGGCCTGTGCACGTCGGCTGACCGGTTCAACGAACGGCCCGCCGGTACCGTCGCGTCGGCGGGGTCGGTATCGCGGGCGGGGCTTTCGACGTTGTCGGGCTCCTTGCTGGTGTGAGCGGGCTTCGGCCACCCGATGAAGTAGGCGCGCTCCCGCCTTTCACCTGTGGTTTGACCGATGTTGCGCAGCAGGTGCACCACGCAGGTCTGCACGATCGTCTTGGGCCAGACCGTCTCGACCGCCTCCGGCAGGCCCTTCAGGCCGTCGCAGACGAGCATGAGGACGTCGTTCACGCCGCGGTTCTTGATCTAGGTGAGGTGGACTCCAACAGCCTCTTGGTGCTGCAGCAGCCCGCCCTCGCCAGTCAGCTGCAGGCCCTCGGCCTGGGCCCGGGTCACCAGCTCGTCGATCAGCCGGTCATCCGCTGACTCCGGCGGGTGGTACAGGGGGCGCACGGAAGGCGCACTCCACCCCCTGCGCCCCAGTCGCCGTAGCTCGATTCGGCAAAAGTGCGTCCGCTTTGCAGGGGGTTGCTGAAGCCTTGATCAGGTGCGAACAGGGGGATTTGTGAAGATCGGTTCACGGGCGTCGAGGGTGCGGTCCGGGGCGGCTGATGACTCTGGAGGCGTCCGGTTGGGCAGTCGAGACGGTTCCGGGGTGCTGGGTCACTTTGCCTGACAGGCAAACCTGTTGATGCAGCGCGGACATGGAAGGCTGCATGTCGGTGCGATCTTTGGATTGCGTGTTGGTAACGAGGGTTCCGCATGACGGCATTTTGTTGAATGGTTAAGCTTCATGAATGAGGGGGACTTGTGAAGGCCGTTGTGTGTGTCTGGCACGCGTTCAGGCAGGGGCCTGGACTGGTTCATTGACCCTGCAGTGACATGGGAGGAGGTTCTGCCGTGACCCGACGGGGTCGGCAGCGCCACCTCCGCGGTGCGTGTGTGGTGTGACGTGCTGTCGGGGGCATGGGTGTTCGAAGTTCAGGAGCCGTGTAGGTGCAGGTCTGGCAGCGGTGCATTGTGGTGTCGGAAATTGGGACGGTGCAGTCGTGACGAGGAAGCGTGCCGAGTGGGTCCCCGACGCTGGGTTGGTCCGTGAGGTTGACGACCTCTTCGGGCGGGCGATCGATTCGTATCGTGCGAATCCGAACCTGATCACGGAGCACGCCAACCACGAGGAGTCCATACGGATCGGTGGCTACTCCAACCGCACGCTCATGGAACTGGTGCAGAACGCGGCCGACGCGATGTCGGGGGCTGCCGAGCACGAGGAGGGAGCAGGGCGGGTCGAGATCGTCCTTGACCTTGACCACCAGACTTTGTACTGCGCGAACGCCGGCCGTCCGTTCTCGCGAAGCGGCCTCACGGCGATTGCTCACGCACACCTCAGTGGTAAGAGGGGCGACGAGATCGGACGGTTCGGCCTCGGGTTCAAGTCGGTGCTCGCTGTCACCGATGCCCCGCAGGTCTTCAGCCGATCGATCTCCTTCGGGTTCAACTCTTCCAAGGCCAGGACAACGATCGCGTCGATCGGGTCGACGGCCAGAAGATTCCCGGTCCTGAGGACTGCGACGCGGATCGATGCCGAGGCCGAGTTCGCCAAGGATCCGGTTCTGGCCGAACTCGCGCAGTGGGCGGCGACCATCGTCAGGTTGCCGCACGCCTCGAAGCTGGGGAACCTCAAGAAGGAGATCGAGGAGTTCCGATCCGAGTTCCTCCTCTTCGTCAACACGGTGCGTGAAGTCCGGCTCCGAGTGATCGGGACGGACGCCCACTTCGTGACGAGTCATGTGTCACGAGACCTCGGCGACGGCAAGTTCCGGATCGAGCGCCCCGACGGCGACCACGACGAGTGGTACGTCAAAGACCAGATGCACACACCCGGTCCCGAGGCGCGGGCCGAGGTCGGTGAAGCGGTGTCGCGTGACAAGGTGAAGGTCACGGTGGCCGTGCCGGCGCGCTTCGCCCAGCTGAGGACGGGCGAGTTCTGGTCGTACTTCCCGCTCCAGGACAGGACGTCCGCGTCCGCCCTCTTCAACGCTCCCTGGAGCGTCAACGACGACCGCACCACGCTGCTCGAGAACAAGTACAACCGAGAGATCCTCGTGACTCTCTCCGAGATGTTCCTCGACCTGCTGCCGAAGGTATCGTCCGTCGACGATCCGGCAGCACACTTGGACTACATGCCGGCGCGTGGCCGTGAGACCCACTCGTTCGGCGACGAGATCCTCTGCGCCCATGTCCCGCAGCTCGGATCCGAGAAGGCCCTGATCCCCGACGCGACGGGTGCTCTGTGCACGCCGTCCGCGCTCCGTCCTCTCGACTTCGGCGTCGGCGACGCGTCCGAGCGCGACCATGAAGAGTGGATCAAGTCGCCCCACACCGGTGACGACGTGCCGCACTGGCGTTGCTACGCCAACGGTCAGCGTGTGAGTCGCCTGAGGGCGCTGCACGTGTGCAGCGTCTCCTCCGCCTTCGCCGACTCACGTTCCCGGGACGAGAAGAAGGCGCTGGAGAGGATACCCAAGCGGGGTGTCCAGTCCTGGCTGCGTGAGTGGGCAGAGGGGCCCGACATGGCCTCTGCCGCGAAGGCGCTCGACTTCGTGCTGCGAAATCCCAGGGACAGCATCGGCGCTGCGAAGGTCATACCGACGACCGACGGCATGCTGTCCGTCAAGGACCGAGCCCGGGTCTTCCTTCATCGCGTGGAGGACATCGACGTCGAAGGATCGTGTTTCGTCGATCCGGACTTCCTTGCCGTTCCCGGCGTCGAGAAGAAGCTCGGCGACAAGGGATTCCGGGACCTGGACCCGCTCGCGATGCTCGAGGCCAGGATGGCCAAGCTGTCACCGCAGTCGCAGGACGACGAACTGCCGAAGTTCTGGGACGCGGCCACCGGTGTGCCCATGGCGCAGGCACAAAAGGTTGTGGCCGGCAACAAGTCGGGTGCGCTCAAGGTCCCGACGCGCGACGGCGGTTGGGCATCGCCCGCCTACGTGCTGGACATCGACGGCCTCGGCGACAGCACCCCCGATCGTGTGCTGGACCGGACGAAGTGCGTACCCCAGATCGCCCATGCGGCAGGCGTGGTCACCGAGCCGGCGGATTGGTACTCGCTCGAGGACGAGGTTCACTTCGAGGCCTACTACCAGTACGTGCTGGACGAGTTGAACCGCAGGCTCGGGCCCGGGGAGCGTCCCGTCGAGCAGGTCGAGTTCGACAGGGGCGACGGTCCCGGTCCGTTCTCGGCGCTGCTGATGCTGAAGGAGGCGAAGGCGCCTGAAAGCATCCGCGAGCGTTGGACGGAGCGGCTGCTCAAGCTCGACGAGGCAGGCCACTGGCTCTGCACGGACATCGACACGGAGCTCACGCACCGAGTACTTTCCCCCGTTCGATGGGCGGTGGGCCGAGCGGGGCTGCTGAAGTCGACTCGCGGCTACCGGGCTCCCGGCCGGGTCGTCTCCGCGTCGCTCGTCGAGTACGAGGCCCTGCTGCCTCTCTTTCGAGGACCGCGGCACGTCGAAGACGCTCTGACGCTGCCGAAGGAACTGGGCGCGGTCCCGGGGGAAGTCCTGTGTGAGGCGCTCCAGGCAGAGGTCACCTCGCCGATCAGGAACGGGGCGTTGACCGGGTTCGTCCTCACCGCGGCCAGGCTCGCCTTCCCGGCCGGGCGTCCCGCGCTCATCCCCGCGCGGGTGGGACGCGCCATCGAGGCGAGGCGACCGGACGCGGTGTACCTGGCGACGACGGAGGAGGAACGCGCGTTCCTCAGTGGAAGGCAGAAGCCGTACCTCGTGGCGGATGCCGACGAAGCGGATCTGTTCGTCGAAGCAGTCGGATGCCGGCGCTTCGAGGACAGCTTCTCCTTCGCGCTGCTGGTCGACGGTCGGCAGGACGAGGAGCGGGTCGTCGACCTGTACACCGGGTTGCGTTCGACGTTCGTCGAGGACAAGGTCATGAACGCGACCGTGGCGAAGGCCGGCCAGATCACGAAGCGCGTGACCACCGAGGACGGTGTCGAGGACAAGACGCTCGAGTGGCACCTCGAGGGGCTGACCCTCGTGGTCCATGCGGACCTTGGCGAACGACGTGTTCTGCAGCTCGTCAACGAGGCATTCGACTTGCGCCTGTCGAACGCCGAGCTGAGCAACATTCTTCAGGTACGCGTCGACCAGCGTCTGGAGGCGCAGCGGCAGGCCGCCCGGGCTGCGTCCAGTGACGCTGAGCGTCTGGAGAACTTCTTCGGTGACGACACGCTGAAGGAGATCCTGCCGAAGGGGCTCTGGCAGGCACTCGAGGGGCAGGGCCTGGTGGACGACTCCACGTCCGTCGCGGAGCTCTTTCTGACCGTCTACGGCAGCGACTCGATCAAGCTCCTCGCCGATCAGTTCAGCGCCGAGGGGTACACGGACGTTCCCACGACATGGGCGGGTGGAGCGCCGACCATTGCCTGGCTCCGGAGGATGGGTTTCGGCACGCAGTACGCCGGGCGTCGTGGCCGGCACCAGGACGATGAGTTCGTCGTGCCCGGTGCCGTGAAGCTCAACCCTCTGCACGACTTCCAGGACAAGATCAGCCAGGAACTGCAGGAGGTCCTGACGTCCCGGGAGGCGGACGGTCGCGCACGCAAGGGCATGGTGGAGCTTCCGACGGGAGCAGGGAAGACCCGCGTCGCCACCGAGACCGTACTGCGGCTCTTCGTCAACGGCGACATGAGCGGAACCGTGCTCTGGATCGCGCAGTCGGAGGAGCTCTGCGAGCAGGCGGTGCAGACGTTCAGCACCGTCTGGCGTTGGCTCGGCGACGAGCGTGCGTTGACGATCGGTCGGCTCTGGAACACCAACGTCGTCCACGAACCCGACACCGAGTTCAGCGTGATCGTGGCCACCGACGCCAAGCTCGACAAGGTGGCCGACACCTCCGAGTACGAGTGGCTCAGCCAGGCATCCGCAGTGTTCATCGACGAGGCGCACCGAGCAGGTGGCTCGAAGATGTACACGAAGCTCCTCAGGTGGCTCGGAGTCGACGGTCGCAGCTGGGAACGGCCTCTGGTGGGCGTCTCGGCGACCCCGTTCAAGGGCAAGAGCGACGTCGTCACCAAGCCGACGGAGGAGCTGGCAGCTCGCTTCGGCCACCACATCATGAGGGCCTTCGACGGCAACGCCTACGAGGAACTGTCGAAGAGGGGTGTCCTCGCCCGGGTCCGACACGAGGTGCTGCCGGGCGTGGATGTTGCACTGAAGCCGGACGAACTCCAGCAGGTGCAGTCGTGGCGCAAACTCGAGCCCAAGGTTCTCGACCGCATCGGTCAGGACCAGGCCCGCATGCGGATCCTCGTGGAACACATCCTCGGCCAGGACCCGACATGGCCCATCCTCGTGTTCACCCCGAACGTCCTGTCCGCCCAGGTCCTTGCCGCAACGCTTCGCTACCGGCAGGTTGCGGCCGAGGCGGTCAGCGGCCAGACCGGACGGCAGGCACGCCGCGACATCATCGAGAAGTTCAAGAACGAAGAGATCCGGGTCCTGGCCAACTGCGACCTGCTGATCCAGGGCTTCGACGCACCAGGCGTCCGCGCCCTGTACATCGCACGGCCGACGTTCAGTCCCAGCGCATACATCCAGATGGCCGGCCGCGGTCTGCGTGGCCGCGCGAACGGTGGCAAGGAGGAGTGCCTCATCGTGGACGTCGCGGACAACTTCGGAGCGGTCAACGACTTCCTCGGATACCGCGACTACGAGGACCTCTGGCGAAAGCAGGGAGCATGATCCTCGTACCGGACCTGGCCGACATCGAGACGACGACCACCAGCAACGCCGAACGAAGGGTCGCCCGACTGCTGAGGGCGATCGACGGCCCCCACGACGCGGTCGCCTTCCACTCCGTGAAACTGCGAAGCCACGCGGTCAAACAGCAGGGAGAAGCGGACTTCGTCGTGCTCTGGGACGGCGTCGTCGTCATCATCGAGGTCAAGGGCGGAGGCGTCAGGAAGTACGACGGCGTCTGGTACTCCATCGACCGCCACGGCGACTGGAAAAAGTTGCGTGAGTCCCCGATGGACCAGGCACAGTCGGCGATGTATGCGTTGCGCGACATTCTCCAGGAGGAAGGCGTCGGTTGGTTCCCGACCGAGGCCGTGGCCCTCACCCCTGACATCGACGCCCCTCCCGCTGCGGTCGAGTGGAGGGGGAGCCACTGGTGGGCCAAGGACCGGATGAGCATCGCCTCGATGACCGAAGCCTTCGAAAGGGTTGCCGGTGAGGCCAGAACCGCCCCCTTCGGGGTCAGAATCGCTCGACCCGACACCTTGCGGGCGCGCCTCTTCGGTGAGTTCACGCGGATGCCCGTCATCGATGCACAGCGGGGCGCCGTCATAGAGGAGCAGAACCGAGCGACCGAGGGTCAGGCCCGGGTTTTGGCCGCGCTCTCCAGGAATCCGAGGATGCTCGTCTTCGGCGGTGCGGGCACCGGGAAGTCCCTGGTGCTGGCAGAAGGCGCGAAGCAGGAGGCGGGCGAGGGAAAGTCGGTCCTCATCACCTTTCACTCGCCTGCCCTCGTCGACTTCTTCGGCCCGCGGATCGAGGGCAGAAACATCGATCTCCTTCCGTTCGCGGACCTGTCCGGTGACAAGCAGTACGACGTCGTCTTCGTCGACGAGGCACAGGACCTCATGAACGCCGAGGGCATGGACGCACTGGACGCCGTGATCCGCGGAGGTCGCGAAGGCGGACGGTGGAGGATGTTCCTCGACCCCAACAACCAGGCACGCGTCGACGGCGAATTCGACCCGGACGTCTGCGAGTTGGTCCAGCAGGAGGCGCTCCAGTACGACCTGGACCGCAACGTCCGCAACACCCGGGCGATCGTCCATGTCGTGCAGGAGTACCTCGGCGCCGACGTAGGGGACCCGGGCATCGTCCACGGTGACCGAGTGGAATGGCGGTGGTCCGACGGGACGGCCGACGTCGCTGCGGCCGAGGCCGTGGCTCGAGACCTCGTCGCGAACGGGGCCCGCCGCCAGGACATCTGGATCATCAGTGTCTGCGAGGACGCCGAGCCGCGCAGGAGCGCGGCCGGGTTTCTCGTGACGAACCCGCGGTTCGCCAAGGGGCTGGAAGCAGAGCACGTCATTGTCTGCGACCTGCCCCAGGAATACGACGACCGGGGACTGGCCGCGTTCTACGTGGCCGTCACCAGGGCACGGGTCACCCTCCACGTGGTCGCGTCCAAGGAGGACAAGAAGCGGCTCCAGGAACTTCTTCGAAAGCAGGTCGGCAAGTGAACCTCACGGTGGCCCAGAAGAAGGCCCTGCAGCACCTCCGAGACTCCTACATGGGGCCTGAGGCGGGAGACGAGGAGGTCACGGCGAACCTCCCTCACCGGCAGTACGCCGTCGGCATGCTGTTCCCGGTCGAGGCCGAGGCTCGCGGGCCGCACGGCGACGGGGACGGCGACGAAGAGGTGTCCGCCGACGTCGCCGGAGGCGATGTCGAGGAGAACGGCGCCGGGGTCCCCCTCGCAGAGGACTGGAGGCCCTCGTCCGTCGCGATCTCCTTCGTCACCGACGGCGACTGCGTCGACGTCGACTTCTCGTGCGGCACGTACGCCGTCGTCGAGGGGGACGGGCCGCCCAGATGGCGGCGTACCCCGTTCTCCGCCGACGACCTCGTTCTGCGGAACGGGGAGGGGCCCGTGCACCTGGCCGTGGGGAGTGTTTCGGTCGAGGTCGGGTCACGTTGGCGCGACTTCCAGGGCCACTCGTTGGTCACCGTGCACGTACGGGTCCGGACCGAATCCACGGGTGACGACCGACTCGACATCCCTCGGATGCTGTTCCAGGTCCACCTGGCTGTCACTCCGCCGGCCGGCGCCAAGATCCTGGAGTACGACACGACGCGCTCGTTCGACACCGACCCGGAAGCCGCCGAGCTGCGCCTGCGGTACCGCAACCGAAAAATCTACGCGGTCGGGCACGGTATGGCCGCGGACTGGGATTTTACGGAGGGCCGTTGTGCCAGGGCCTTCCTCGATCCCGTACCGGCCTTCGTGGTGCCTGCTGTCGAGACCACGGGGTTCGACGAGGGGACGGCCGAGGCCAGGGCCTTGGAGTTGAGGCACCTTCAGCAGATCGACACGGATCCCGAAGCGGTCCTTGGATCGTTGGATGCTTTCGTCGAGGCATTCGCCGGCTGGGCTTCCCAGCAGATGGAACGGGCGGAAGCGTTCGGCGACGACAAGGCCGTGGCCGTCCGAATCGCCGGGCGTTCCAAGGACGCCGTCGACAGAATGAGGGAAGGCATCGACCTCCTGCGGACACCGGGACGACAAGGCCTTCGAACGGCCTTCTCGCTCGGCATGGCCGCCATGCGGCTTCAGATGCGGCAGGCGTCGATCAACCGTGGAAATCCGCAGGACCAGGTGCCGGAGCCGCAGTGGCGCCCGTTCCAACTCGGCTTCCTGCTCGTATCGTTGGCCTCCACCGTCGACGAGAGCCACAAGGACCGGGATCTCGTCGATCTCATCTGGTTTCCGACCGGTGGCGGCAAGACCGAGGCTTACCTGGGTCTCGCCGCGATCGAGGTCTTCCGCCGACGGCTCGCTCATGGCGTGGCCGGTGGGGGAACCGCCGTCATCACCCGCTACACCTTGCGGCTGCTGACCTCTCAGCAGTTCCAACGGGCCGCGGCGCTGGTCTGCGCGATGGAGAGACTGCGGGCCACGGACGACCGGGCGAAGAGGATGGTGCCGTTCTCGATCGGTCTGTGGGTGGGTAACGACGTCACCCCCGGCACGCGCCGCGAGGCGCGTGACGCGCTCGAGCGTCTTCAGAAGGCCGCGCGTCCGGAAGAGGCGAACCAGTTCCAGGTCGAGAGCTGCCCGTGGTGTCTGAAGCCGTTGATGCCGAAGCTCAGGAGCGACAAGCCGCAGGACTACGGCATGTGCCTGGTGGGACGGGACGTCGCACTCCATTGCGTCGACACATCGTGCGAGTTCGCCGGCGAGCTTCCGCTCGAGGTCGTCGACGAGGCGCTGTACGAGGAACCGCCCACGATCCTGCTGGCCACCGTCGACAAGTTCGCACGTCTGCAGTTCAGGCCGGAAGCCGGCAGGCTGCTCGGTCTCGGGACCACCTTCAAGCAACCGTCCATGATCATCCAGGACGAGCTGCATCTGCTCTCGGGGCCGCTCGGCACCACCGTCGCCGTCTTCGACGCCGTGATCCAGCTCCTGCTCAGCCGGTCGGGCTCCAGTCCCAAGATCGTGGCTTCCACGGCCACCATCCGGGCGTCCGAGGAACAGGTGGAAGGACTGTACGGGCGTGAAGTCGCCCTGTATCCACCGTCAGGACTCGACGACGACCGCACCTTCTTCTCCCGCCCCGTGGAAAGCGAAGAAGGACGTCTCTACGTCGGCCTGATGCCACAGTCGGTCTCGCAGCCGTCGGCCGTCATCTCCGCGGTCACCCCCATGGCGGAGATGCCGGAGGCGCTCGCCGCCCGCGCTCCTTCCGCCGCCTCACGGGACGCGTACTGGACACTGGTCATGTACCACAACAGTCTTCGTGAGCTCGGGCGTACCGGGACGCTGGTCGTCGACGACGTCAACGGCCGTCTGGAGCCTCGCGCCGAACGGCTCGGCTTCCCGCTGCGCCCCATCAGGGCAGGGAAGGTCCTGGAACTGACGAGCCGCCGCGGAGCCGAGGAACTACCGAACGATCTTCGCGCGCTCCGGGTCAGTGCCGACGAGTCGTCGGAGGCCGTCGACGTGGTCCTCTCGTCGAACATGCTCTCCGTGGGCATCGACATTCCAAGGCTCGCCCTGATGCTCATGGTGGGGCAGCCGAAGACCACGGCCGAGTACATCCAGGCCACCAGTCGTGTCGGGCGTGGAGAGACGAAGGGCGTCGTCGTCACGCTGTTCCGGTCGAGCAGGGCCCGTGACCGGTCGCACTTCGAGACCTTCCGCGGCTACCACGAGGCGCTCTACCGCAGCGTGGAGCCCACGAGCGTCACGCCGTGGTCGTTGGCCTCACGCGACCGATCGCTCGCCGGCGCCCTCGTGGCGCTGCTGAGGCAGTCGTTCACCGCACTCGCCCCGAACGACGCGGCAGGTCGGTTCGACCTCAAGGACGACAGGATCCGCGAAGCGGTCGATCGACTCGTGGACAAGTTCCTCGGTTACGTGAGGCGTGCCGACAATCTCGAAGCTGCGGAGACGCGCTCCGCGGTGTGGAGCCTTCTGAACGACTGGGACCGTCGGGCGGCACAAGCACGCGAGTCGGACGAGCCCCTGTACTACCGGCGCGCGAAGAATGATCAGGCAGCTGTGTTGAAAAAGTTCGGTCAGTCCGGCGAAGGATGGCCCGTCGGAGACTCGATGAGGTCCGTGGAGCCCAACGTGGCAGTCGATGTCCAGGAACCGCTTGAGGAGGTGCACCGTGGAGAAGATCAGGCATGACCTGCGCCTCTCCGAGACGATCTCGCCGTTCGGTGTGGGAGCGATCGTCGATGTTCGGGGCGAATCCCTCATGGCGCCGGACACCTCCTGGTGGAACCACACGTTCGCCCACGAGATCAGCTGTGAGCGTCTGATGGCCCGCCTCGGTGCCGGTGTCCTGAGACAACCGCCGGCGCATGCAGATCGTGCCGGCAGGGACACTCCCGCTCTGCTGTACTGGCGCTTTCCCGCTTGGCGGTTCTGCGAGCGTTGCGACAAGCTCTCGAAAATGACCGGGAGGAAGAAGGGCAAGTGGAGCAACACCTGCGAGTGCGGCGGCGCGCTGGTGCCGATGCGATACATCGCCGTCTGCGAAAAGGGCAGCCACGCCCAGGACATCAACTGGTTCCAGTGGGCGCATCGTGGACGTGCGGCGAGTCTGAACGAAGCGGTCCGCTTCTGCCGTGACTACAAGTCGCTCAGGTTCCACAAGCTGGCCACCCGTGGGGAAGGCCTCGCGGCACTGGTGGTGAAGTGCTACGGGTGCGGCAACGAGCGCAAGGTCGCGGAACTCGTGACGAAGGGGGCCCTGCAGCGGGACGGGATCCGTTGCGCGGGCCGGCAGCCCTGGGAACCGGAAGGCTCCGGCAAGAAGCCTTGCCCGTACGAGCTGGTCGCCGTGCAGCGAGGTGCCACGGGCAACTACATCGCCGAGAGGATCTCGGCTCTTGACATACCGGAAGAACGTCCGCGGTCCGTACAAGCAGCCGACAAGATCCGCGGGCACATGCTCTTCGGAAGAGTCGTCACGGACAACGGCGGACCCCAGTCGGAAATGCTGGCGCAGTTGATCGCCGAGGATCTCGGAGTGACGCCGGAAACCGTTCTCGGCGTCGCGGCAGGAGATGAAAGCCCTGCGGGCGAGATGCTGCTCGACCTCAAGGACGGTGAATGGGCGGCATTCCTGAAGAAACTTGACGGAGGGCGCGACCGCACGGGAAGCGACTTCGTCGTCGACGGGCGAGGACTCGAAGGCGTTGTGGGACCGCAGAGCCTGCTCAGCAAGATCAGTGGTATCGGACAGGTACGTCGAGTACGTGAGGTCCGCGCTCTACGAGGATTCCGGCGCCATGATGCGGAAGCGGCACTGATCAACGCCGATCTGGGGCCGGACCAGCGGTATCGGCCCACCTACCCGGCCATCGAACTGTTCGGGGAAGGAATCTTCCTGCGGTTCGACGAGGAGAAGCTCGCCGCATGGGAGGCACAGCCGGAGGTGCAGGCACGCGCCGGTATCCTCAAGACGCGCAGGGCCGACTCTCCCTGGGCCGGCCGCCTCGACGTGCCGGAGCCCAGGTACATCGCCCTCCACACGCTGGCGCACCTGCTCATCCGGCGGCTGGCGTTCGCAAGCGGCTATGCGTCTGCCGCGTTGCAGGAACGGATCTACGCAAACTCCGACCGTACGGACAAGACCGCCGGGATCCTGATCTACACCGCAGCGGGGGACGCACAGGGGACCCTCGGGGGGCTTGTCAGGCTCGGGGAGCCTGACAAGTTGATACCCCTCCTGGTATCAGCCCTGGACGACGCCGACTTCTGTTCCAACGACCCGGTCTGCATCGAGAGTGACCGGCAGGGAGCCTCGCAGCTGAACCTCTCGGCTTGCCACGGCTGCTCCCTGGTGAGCGAGACCTCCTGCGAGACCGGAAACCGACTGCTGGATCGACAGCTGGTCCTGGCCGGAAGCGATGTGAGGGGACTGCTGCACGACGTTCTGACGGAGGTTCGGCAGCCCAGGTGACCGGGTATCCTGGATGCCGTTCTGCGGCCCGGCGGGGGACGCTTGGGTCCGAGGAGCGGCCATCCTCGGCTGCTGCCAGCCAGGTTGTGCGAGCTGACGTCCTTTGGTCATCGCTGCTTTCTGAGTGCCTGCTTTCGAAGGCAGTTGATTCGCAGGGTGTGGTGCGCGAGCGATGGCTTCAGCTGAGGTGGAACGGTTCACATATAGCAGGATCCTTGACGAAGAAGTGGCTCTCGTGGGTCTGTAGTGCGCCGATGTGACTAAAGACAACCTTCACCCCTTTGAACTGGCCGCTCCGGGATGACCCTTGCGCGACCGTTTGGTTGGTGCAGTGCTTCGTGGGGGAGAAGCGGGCAACTACCGGACTGCGGATTTTCTATGACATCGATGGCCAGGAACCACCCCGGCCGGGGGGTTCCTGGCCAGACGCGAAGGCCCACGGTCACGGCCTTTCACCTGCGGTTTGACCGATGGTCGCGAGTGTGGGTGCCATCACCAGGATCCGGCCGCCGGTGGATGCACCGTCGCAGGGCCCGGCTGCTCCGCTGTGCGAGCCCGGTTGCGGGCATGCCGGATGCTGTCAGCTCAGGTATGTGTTGTGCATGCGCTGGTCGTATGCGGCGGCGGTGTCCAGGCCCATCGCGGCACGGCGTTCGTCGAGATGCTCGGGATCTCGGACGGGTTGGAGCTGCAGGCTGTTGCCTTCGTCGGTGTACTGGGTGCCGTAGAGCTGGGGCTTGCCCTCTGCGACCAGGACGCGGTCCGTGAGGTAGGCGAGGTGCCGTGCTGGGGCGTCTTCGGCTTCGACGGCAGCCTTCAGCAGTTCCAGAGCCTGTCGCTGAAATTCGGGGTCACGGTCGGCGTGCTGGACGAGGAGCCAGGCGTCATCGGTGCCCTGGTCACCCACCAGGGTGTTACCGGGCCAGCCGTGTTCGGCGACGACAGACTTCAGCCAGGCGGTGTTGTCGGTGTCGATCTCTGAGAGGTCCCCGGGCTCGCCCGTTCGAATGCAGTGATTGCGGGCTCGCTGATCGGTGTCGGCGCGGCGGCGAAGTTCGCCGGCCAGGTCGGTGCGCATCATGATGTGTGGTCAAGTCCTTGAGTCGGCTGCGGTGAAGGTCGATCAGTGGGGTGGGGTCGGACGGCCCCGGAGCCCACGGTCAACTCGGCCACGTGCACACCTCGTATCTGTTGAGGATCTTGGCGAAAGCTGCCGCACATTCCTGCCGCGGCCGTACGCTTTGCGGCCGGTTGGGCGTCGGTTCGCCCAGAACTTGGATGCGGGATTGAGGCCGGCACCTCCCGCTCGAAGCCTGCGAGTCGGCGTCCATGCTGCAGGCGTCGGGCAAACGCGCCGGACGTTCGGTTCCTCGTAGATCAGCGAAGTTGACGTATCGCGTCATCGCACGCTCTCACATCGGCCCTCCGGGGTCATCGTGTGGATGACGGTCTCGAATCGGGGGTCCGTGCCGGGGACGTCGACTGCTTTGGAGCTGACTGCGCGGTCGGGGTGGTCCCCCCGGAGCGGTCCTCCGGGCTAGGCGGGCCGCCAGGGGCTGGGGGTGAGGAAATGCGCCAGGCCTGCCGGTTGCCGTCCTGGCCCGGCCGGGCCGCTATCGGCTCCACCAACTTCCGCCGCCGCCCGTCCGGCTTTTCCGGTGCGGTGGGTGTCCCCGCCTTGGGTAGGTGCTGTGGGCGGCTCCGAACGGAAGAGGCCGGCGCCCACTTCCGCCGTAGCGGGTGGCAAGGGCGCCGGCCGGCCGAAGTCACACGACCCGGAGGATCCGGGGGTGGCTTACGGCTTTAGCGTACTGTCGTTGTTGTAAATGCTGTAGCTTTTTTGTTCAGGGGGCTGAGGCGCGGTGATCCGGGCTGGACGGCGGGATCTGGTGCGTACCCGGGAGGATTTGGCCCGTGATCTGGGGATGAGCTTCGGGACCTTCCGCAACCGGAAGTTGTACGCGGCTCCGGGGCATCCGGCGCCGATCAGCTCGGCCGGTGCGCGTGTCCTGTTGTGGGACGCGGAGCAGACGGATGCCTTCCACGCGGGCCGGCCGGTGCCCGCTCTTGCGCCGGCTGGCGACGGCGAGGACCTGTTGGACCGCAATGAGGCCGCGGCCGAACTCGGCGTAGCGCCGAGGAGTTGGGACAGCTACCAGCGGGCCACACCGGATGTCGCTGCCCAGGGCGTTGTGGTTGCGGGCGTGGAGCACTGGCCCCGTGGGGTCGTGGTGGCCTTCAAGCAGGCGCGGCCTGGCAGGCAGGCGGCGACCGGCCGGCCCTTGGGCAGTGGTGATGCCGTTCCGCGCGCGGAACTCTCCGCGCGCGTCGATGCTCTCCTGCAGACCGATCCTGCGGTCACGACTGCTCAGGTGATGGCCGGGCTGGGAGTCTCCTACTCCACCGCGCAGAAGGCGCTGGTCCGGCTGAGGGGCACGCGGGTCGCAGAACTGATGAAGGCTGACCCGAGGCTGTCGGTGGACGAGGCCGCTGCCCGGCTGGGATATCCGCCTGCAGTACGGCGGGGTGCGGTTGCTGAGGCGGAGCGGCAGGCAGGCCACCCCGGACGCAGGTAGCCGGGGTGCAGGGCTGAGGGGGAGAAAACCCAAAGCCGTTTCCTCCGGGGGCTGGGCGCCGCGGGACGGGTGCTGCGGTGGGGGTGCCGGCTCTCCGCGTACTCACGCGCGGCACGTGCCGGCCTCCGCTGCGCTCCGAGCCGGACCGAGCGCCAAGCCAACGAGGCGGTCGAGCCGTTGCTGAAGGAGAGTGAGACGGCCGAGCCCCGCTGAGAAGGCGGGCTGAACGCCAGGCGGGACGAGATCCTTGCAGAGGCTCAGATCGGAAGCGCATCCGGAGAAGAGCCGTGATGTGTGGGCAAGCCTGCCGTGGCACACGCCGGATGAGGGGTTGTACCCAAGGTTGTCTGCAGGGTTGTCTGCACAGGGGGATCCAGGGTTGCACCGGAGGTGCTGCCGGAGGTGTGAACCCTCTTTTCGTGATCTTGATCGTTTCGCCTGGTCAGGCTCCGTGGGCAAGCCTCTTTTCGCTCGGCGACACCTCTTTCTCCGTGCTAGTTCGGGAAGAGGGAAAGATGTTGGTAAGTGTGGCTGCATTGGTCGGACCGTGCCGAGCCGAGGCTGAGCCGATGTACGAAGGCCAGCTGCTGGCAGTTGGCCCCGCAAGGTCGATCCTTCGTCAGGCTCCGCGGACTGGCCGAGGGTGTTCGGTCCGCTGTCGTTTGTGCTGGCAGTGTGTGAGCCCTGACGAGGTGGAGCCAACGGCCACCACCCGTCCGGCGCGCCAGCCTTGGCAGCTGGAGCGACGACCTTGTCCACGGCTCTGACAAATCAGGCAGCAACGAGGCGGAGCCTTGGTGACGCCCCGGGCGTCCCGCCTGACTACCTCAGGGGTGCCGCCATAGAGCTGGGCATCGTCCTCGTCTTAGGTGGTCGCCCCTGGCGGGGCGGCTGGTTGTGGTCCGGTGCGTTTCCGTCGGGTCCGGGCCTTGCTTCGCTGCGGCCGGTCCCGTCGGAGCACCGGACCGGTGGTCGCCCCTGGCGGGGCGGCTGGTTGTGGTCCGGTGCGTTTCCGTCGGGTCCGGGCCTTGCTTCGCTGCGGCCGGTCCCGTCGGAGCACCGGA
>NZ_JBIAPT010000030.1:0-18459 GCF_042888425.1 Streptomyces sp. NPDC002889 | reverse complement strand
CGGACCGGTGGTCGCCCCTGGCGGGGCGGCTGGTTGTTTCGGCCCGCTTCGCGGGCCGGGGCGCCCGGGCCGGGCTCGTTCCTCGCCGGCCCGGGGGAGTGCCCCGCGCTGCGCGCGGGGTGGGTGGCGCTGCGCGCCACCGGAGGCCGGCGCGGTGCGCGGGGCGTTCGCGCTCCGCGCTGCCGCTTTCCCTGCTGCGCGGGGAAGTTGGAGTGCTTCGCTTCGCTCCGCGGGGGCGTTGGTGCTCGGTGCTGTGGAGCGGTGCAGGTTCGTGGTGCCTGTGGTGTCGTCAGATCCACTGGTAGTTGGTGTCGTTCAGGTCGGCGAGCATTGCGGATGCGGCGTCGACGGGGTGGGTGGGGGTGTCAGGGCCGGCGATGGGCACGGGGGAAAAGATGTTCAGGTCGCGGGTGTCGCGGTAGGGGAGCCAGACGACGAGGTCTTTGCCGAGGGTGTCGTCGTCTTCGTGCAGGCGCAGGTCTTGGCGCATGCCGGGGGCGAGGTGGATGCGGTAGGCGAGGTGGAGCTTGCGGGGAGGCGTGGAGCCCGGCCGGGTGACCATGGCGTCCAGGAGCCGGGTGAAGGCGGGTTGCTGCTCGAGGCGCTGCAGGCCCAGTTCTTCGAGGAGTTCTCGCCGCAGGGCGTCGAGCAGGGGTTCGGCGGGTTCGACATTGCCGCCGGGCAGTGAGTAGTGATCCGTACCTTGGTTGTTTGTTCTGCGGATCAGCGCCCCGTCCTCGCCGTCGAAGATCAGCGCGGCAAAGCGGACCTTGATCCGCGTTGGAACGCGGTCTGCTGAGTGCTCGTCATGCGTCTTCCCCAAGGGCGTGTGTGCGGGGTGGGCAGGGAGTCTCTGCGGTTGCCCATTCCTCGCCGGCGCCGGTGCCAGTCGATCACCTCTCCCCAGGAGCGCAGGCCGTCGGGGCCGGTCGCCGGGAACGGGTTGCTGGAGCTGGTGGGGTAGAGCCGGGGTAGTTGCGCACCTCGACGTAGTCGCGGTCCAGCCGGCGAGCGGTCTCGGCCAGGGTGACCCGGTCGCGTCGGGGCCATTCCCGTGGCGGCTGTGCCGGCGGCCCGAACTCAGGGTTGGTCTTTGTGTGTGCCTCGACCGCGGCTTCCACTTCGCTGCGCCGGTAGACCTTCATCGGCCTGCCCCGGCCGGCCGTTCTCTTTCCCGTTCCTTCCACGGCGGCCGGCCATTGTGGCCAGTGCACCCATTCACGGGTCACGGTGCCCTCGGCCACCTGGTAGTGAGCAGCGACATGCCGCACTGTCCAGTGGTCGGGCTCGTCCCAGTCCAGAATCCGACTCATCCGACACTCTTCCCGCTGAATTACAACCGGTGCTACTACGGGGGAGTGGTTGCCGGCAGGGATGGATGCTCCGGCACGAAGGCGGAGTTGGGCGGCGGTGGAGATCGCGGGGTGCCGGGCCCGGGGGTGTGTCCGTGGGTCGGGGCCGAGGGAGTCTTTAACCGGGAGGCGGCCGGGCGGGTCCCTCCCGGGGCAAGAACAGGGGGCCGAGTGCCCGACTAAAGTCGCGGTGAGGGCACAGCCCTCTCCATTGGCGCGAGTGTAATGGCCCCCTGCCCATGCCCCGGCCCGCCCGGCCCCCTCCCGGTCAAACACTCCCCCAACCCCTTCTGACGGCACGTCAACTACTGTCAGGGCGCGGCGGCCGGTCCAGGGTGCGCGCAAGTGCATCGCGTAGCGACGCCGAAGGTCCCTTGCAGCCCCGCAGAACCGGCGGTATGGCGGAGCTGCCCGGCCAACCGAGGGGAGCCCCGTCCACCGGGTGGGGTGTGGCGGAGGCCCGCCGCCGACAGTCGGGCCGGGGGCGGGACCGGCCCTGACCTGCGGTTGCTGTGATCCAACTCACCTGCTTCGGGGGGCTATTGAGGTGGTCACCCACCCTTGAATAGGGCAGAATTAGGGATGTCGGAAAGGGATAGCAGCCCCGGACGACACAGCAAGACCCCAAACCTTCAACACCACGGAGAACAGAATGACCGTGCAGACCGAAACCGCCGTGGGGCACGCGTTCGCCACCGCCGCGAAGTCCGCCACTGGCTACCTCGACGAGGCCGCGAACTCGCACGGCCGCGAGAAGATTCAGATGGTCCTCAACGCGCTCGCGCGAACCGAGACCGACGCGCCGCACCTCGTTGAGATCGGACCCGGCGGCGGCGCCGCCCTCCAGTTCCTCACCGACAGCCTCACCCACACCGCCGACCGGCCCCGCACACTGGACATCACCCTCATCGAGGCCCCCGGCGTCGTCTCGCAGGCCCTCGCACGCGCCATCGACGGCTACAACGCGGCCGAGTTGGGAACCTGCACCCTCACCAGCGGTCTGGCGCAGGACCTCGGCACCATCCTTGACCGCCCCGTGGACATCGGCGCCGCGTCCGCACTCATGCACGAGGTCTATTCCTACGGCAGCGGGTACCGGGGAATTCACCAGATGATGCAGACCCTTCCCGCCGTCCTGAAGCCCGGCGGTCACTTCGCCTATCGCGACGTCCGCACCGTCGACGCCGCGACCCTCCATGAAACGGTCACCCACACCTACACGCATCGCGGATGGCTTCAGTTCATCCGCATGTTCGCCCCGCAGTACCTGAGCGACGGCCGCCACCCCTACCACCACTCCGGCGACGACCCGATCGTCCGTCAGGACTCCCGCATCGTCGCCCTTGAGGACATCGACCCCAGGACCAGCGCCGTCATCACCGGACCGATCGGCCTGTTCCGCGAGATCCAGCGTCACTACATCACCTTCCGCGACTACGCGTGGCGCTCCGGTGCCCTTGGATTCCTCCCCCGCCTCGACGGACAGCTCTCCGCCGATTGGATCGACGCGGCAGCCGGTCACAAGCGGGTCCACTTCACACTCACCGAGGCCGAATGGATCTCCCCGCGACAGCGAGCGCTGTTGAAGACCGTCAGCGAGCCGTACGGAGATCACTACGTTGTGGACGGTGACATCTTCGACGAGTGCACCGACGCCGCCATCATCGAACAGCTCACTTCCGCCGAGAACGGCAACGAGCGGTGCGCGGCCGTGTGGCGAGAGTGGATCGAGCGCGAAGGCCACGAGACATACGTCTACCTCACCTTGAACGAACTGCTCACCGAGTTCGCGATCTCCTCGGCAGAGGCGAACACGAACACCGTGATGATGCCCCGGACGCCCCGCGACGTCGTCACCCCCGAGCGGGCCTACTACACCCGCTACCTCCGCAACCGCCTGCCCAACCCCCTCCCCGACGGTAAGCAGTTGGTTCTCTTCACCAACATCCCCGCCAATGACACCGAGGCACTCACGGCCGGTATCGAGACCCTTCGACCGCTGTGCAGCCGCGCGGCCATGGCCCGACTCCACTCCGCACTCACCCAGATGATGTGACCCGCCCACCCCTAGTGGCCAGGTAACGACGACAGGCGCGGGGCCCTCGGACCACGGCCGAGGGCCCCGCCCCCCGGCACCCGCCCGCATGTACGCCGCAATCAGCACAGGAGGATGACCCCATGACCGACACCATCGAAGTGGAGCGCAAGCGCGAGCTGCCCGACGACGGCAGCACTCTTGCGCCCCTACTCGCCCAGCTCGGCTACGTCGCATCCGCCCCCGTCACCGAGGTCGACACCTACTACAGCCGCCCCGACGTCGACTACATGCAGACCGTCGAGTGCCTGCGCGTCCGCCGTCGCGGCGACTTCGCAGAGATCACCTACAAGCCAGCCTCCACCCCGACGACCCACGCAGCCGACGACGTCGTGTCCAAGGTCGAGACGAACGTCATCCTGCGCGAGGGCAAGCAGGCGCGCACGGCTGAGAGGCTGCTGACCTCGATTGGCATGCGCGAGCTCGTCTGCGTCGAGAAGACACGCACCACCTACCGCCATCCGGAGACTCCCGGCGTGACAGTCAGCATCGACACCGTCCACGGCGCCGGTACCTTCGTCGAAACCGAGGTCAACCGACCTACCGCCGACGGCGCCGCCGAACTCGTCGAGCACATCGAGAAGCAGCTCGGCATCATCGGGCACCCAACGGTCGCGCTCCCCTACCGCGATCTGGTGCTCAGGCAGCACGAATAGCCCGCGACACGTACGGCACACAGGTGATCGAACTACTACTCCGCTGAATGCCGCGCCGCTCGTCCGCAGGGGCGGCGCGGCTCACACCCTCCACAGGGTGTGACCCCGGCCCGGGGAAAGGACGCCCCTGGCGGGGCGGCTGTCTGGTGGTCCGGTGCGTTTCCTGCGGGTCTGGCTCTCCGCTTCGCTCCGGCCAGTCCCTCCGGGCACCGGACCGTGGACGCGCCCCGCAGGGGCGCGGCTGTCCATGCGCCTTCGGCGCTGGAAAAGGACACGCCTAACGGCGTGACAGCTCCATCTGGCCCCTTCGGGGCCGGGTCCGCTGACGCGGACCGAGCCGAACCGGTCCGAAAAGGGCAATGCCGCCGCCGGACTGCGGCACCAACTCGGCCTGGACCACGCCAGCCGCCCTTCGGGCGACAGTCCTTGCAAAGGGCACGCCTGGCGGCGTGGCTGTGTTGTTGGGCCGGCTTCTTCGTCGCCGGCCGGCCGCCCTCCTTCGCCGGCCGGCCGCCCTCCTTCGCCGGGCGGTTGGGCCGCCCACGGCGGACGCATTTTCGGGGCGCCTGCGGCGCGGGGGCAGTGCGGCGCTTCGCGCCGGTGGGTCCCGCTCCGCGAGACCTGTGGCAGTGCGCCGCTTCGCGGCCAACGCCGACATGCGGCTCATCACCGCCGTGGTCGACTGGAGAGACCACGAACCCTCCAGCAAGATCACCAGCCGCCTGCCCGTCAAAGGGTGCCGAACAGGCTCCAGAAGCGGTAAGTCGCCGACTGGCGTACGGTCTGCCGGCGCGGATCGGGCGACCGGCTGGACGCGAAGCAAGAAAACAAGGCAAGATTAGTTGAGTCGAGAGGTTGAGGCCCTCGTTTTCGCAACCGCGTAACTCGCGGAGGATGGGGGCGGACGGCCAGCCCAATAGCAGTAGTGCCGGCCGTCCTATGCCCCCTGGCCCCAGGCCCTTCAACAAGCCCATATCCAGGAAGGCACTGCACATGATGGTAAACGACGCGGAGCTCGACACGCCCCCGCCCTCGACGACCTCGTGACCTTCCGCGCCGGCAACTCGGCCGGAGCCGAGCCCGCTGTGACCCACCGCATTCAGGACGGCCCTGCTCCCCGGCACTGGCGGCACTCGGTTCATCCTGCTCGCCGACGAGCCGGCGCACGGTGCTCCGGACTGGGCATCGACGATCAAGGACAGCGACATCGCAACGGTCACGAGGCTGACCGAGTCCGGCGTGACGCGGTGGGAGCACACGCCGCAACAGACCCAGGGCCGCAACGTCACGCGCGGCGCGGAGCATGACGCCGAGCACCCGCTCACCGAGACCGGCGTGGTGCTCCTGCCGCAGCCCGCCGACCACAACGACCGCCGCGAGGAGGGAGCCGACGATGACGAGTGAGGCCCTGCCGCGGGATCCACAGATCACGGAGGACACCCCCATGGCCACACTGGACCGACGTCGCGTACTGAGCAGGAAGGAGCTTGCCGACACCTACGAGCTCAGCATCTCCCACCTGGAGAGGCTGTACCGGGAGCGCGAGCTCAACGGTCACCCCGAGGCCGCGGGCACGATCAACCGCGCGCTGGTCTGGTACGCCGCCGATTGGCACCAGTGGTACGAGCACCACACCGACGTAGCCGCGCTGGAGAGCCGTGCGGACCTGCAAGACCGTACGGGCCTGGGTCTGAGCACCCTCGAACTGCTGTGGCGGGAGCGGAAGTCCAACGGGCACCCCCAGCCGGAGAAGATGGTCGGCAACACCATGTACTGGAACCCGAAGACCTGGGACACCTGGTACGAGGGCTACAAAGCCAATCAGCAGTGGCGCACGAACGTCGACCTCAGTGGGAACGCCGAGGACCTGATCTCGCTGTCCGAGGCCGCCCGGGTCCTGGGCATGGAACCGACCAGCATCACGAAGTACCCGGTGAGGCCGCCGAGGCACTGGCCGGCACCAGCCGAGGAGAGGACGACGGACAAGGGCTTCGTCAAGCGAAAGTACCGGCGCGGCGACATCTGGACGTACGCCGAGCGCCGCGAGCGTGGAGGCGGCCGCCCGGCCGGAACGCCCAAGACGGGCCGCCGCTACCCGTACGACGGCGATCCCCGCCTGGACCAGGCCCGCACCGCGGTCAAGGCACACCCCGGAACTCCTGCAGCCCAACTCGCCGGCCAGCTGGCCCACGAGCACGGCGGAACCGCAGGCACCTGGTCCCACATCGTCCGCAGCGCGCGACAGCACCCCGAGGACTGACATCCCGCGGCGATCAGCAGAGGGGTGCTTACGCCGTAAGCACCCCTCTGCTCCTGCCTCCTTGCCACCAGCGGGCCGGCCCTGGCCGCAGCCAAAGAAACAGCCGCCCCCCCGCCAGGGGATGGCGCTGCGCGCCCAGTGCTCCGCTCGGCCGGTAGTGCAACGCGGCCCTGCGCACCGATACCCGCTACGCGAGCCGGCGGTCGGAGGGGCGCCTGGGCAGGGCGGGTGGCGGTGATTTGCTCAACTGGCCTGGGAACTCCTGTGATTGCGTCTGCGCTGCGGGTTACGGTGATCCGGATCTGATCGCAACTGCACGGGGTGCCCCTGATGGTGACAGCTCGACACAAGCATGGCGTGGCGGCGCTGAGCGGCGCTGTAGCGCTCGCTGCGGTGCTCGCCGGATGCAGCGGCAGCAATGACGGCGACAGCAAGCCGTCACAGGGCGTGTCGACGCCCGCCCCGGCGACATCCTCGGCTGACCCGCAGGCGGCCGAGAAAGCCGCCGTGCTGAAGGCGTACGAGGGGCTGACGGCGGCGGAGGCGCGCACGTACGCCACGGCGAAGCTGGACCCGGAGTTGGAGAAATACGCGGCGCACAAGGCGCTGTCGGACATCAAGGTGACGCTCTTCTACCACCAGCAGCAGGGCACCGTGATGAAGGGCGACGTGACGCGGAAGCCGGACGTGACCGCGCTCAACACCGAGTCCGAGCCGCTGAAGGCGGTGGTGACCGACTGCGCCGACTCCAGCCGGTACGACGAGGTGAACGCCAAGACAGGCAAGGTGAAAGAGCTCAAGAGCCCCGGGCCGCGCCGCCATGTCGTGACGGCGACCGCGCAGCGCTCCAAGTCCGGGGCGTGGGTGTTCTACACGTACACGATCGAGCGGGGGCGGACGTGTTGAGCGCGCGCCGGTCGGCGGCGGCCGCCGTGCTCGCGCTGTTCCTGCTCGGGGTGCCGGCGGAATTCGCGGTGGCCGACGGGCCGGGCGGCGGGGTGAATTGCCCGCCCACCAAGCTCGACTGCCCCATCACGGCGGAGGACGACAAGCCGCCGACCGACGGCAAGCCGGGCAAGCCCGGCGGCGGGGGCGACGGCGGTGGGGGTGGCAAGGCGACGTGCGCGATCGACGGCAAGGAAGTGCCGTGCTCGACGGACATGGGCAGGTTCAACCCGGCTGACGCCTGCTACTGGCAGGTGCTCGATCCGCAGCCTGGCCCGGACGATCCGGTCTGGGGGTACGCGACGGGCGTCCCTGACGGTTGGAAGCCGGGTGATCCCGGAAAGCTCTACAACGTCTCGTGTCCCGGCATAGGTCGCGAGCTGGCGGGTGGTACGACGTTTTCCGCGGCGGGTCCGGCCGGGGGTGGTGTGGACGTCCAGGCGCTCGCGCAGCGGGCGGTGGAGAACCTGCGGCTGGAGGGTGCGGACATCGGTGTTGCGCCCAAGCCGTCCGGTGTCGGTGTCGTGGGGATGCCGGTGTGGATCTGGAACAAGCCCGGCCCCACCCGCACCGGCCCGGCGACCGCCTCGGCGACGGCGGGCAGCGTGACGGTCACCGCCACCGCCAAGGTGCGCAACGTGACGTACACGATGGGCGACGGAGAGACGGTCGTCTGCACCGGGCCGGGTACGCCGTACAAGGCGGAGTACGGCAAGCGCAGGTCGCCCGACTGCGGGCACCGCTACTCGACCCCCAGCTCGAGCGTGGACGGCGGCCGGTACAAGGTGACCGCCACCACCACGTGGGACGTGGAATGGGCCGGAGCGGGCCAGACAGGCACGATCACCACCACCCGCGACGCCGGGACCAGCGTGGAGATCCGGGAAGTCCAGGTGCTCAACTGAGGCATCCTGGAGGCCCCGACTGGACCGGTGAGACGGCCCCGGCCGGTGGCCGGAGTTCGGGTTCGGCCTCGCCCCGCCGACCGGTCCGGGCGGCGGGGAGGACATCCGGGGCCCGGAGCGGGGAGCGTGAAGGCAGTGGTCCTGAGGGCACGGGCCGCCTGCGTGAGGGAGACGAGGGCGGGCCAGGTGCGGACCTCGCCAAGGGTTGCAGGTTCGCCCACAGGGCGCCTCCGGTCAGGTCATGACCCGACCCAGCACACAGAAACACCACGGACCGTGTGCTGGTCCGTGGTCTTGTGCTGCTTCCAGCGTACGGCCGCGTCCGCCGGAGTTCCAGGGAGTTCGGGAGCGTACGGAAGCCAATCCGACCTGGGGAATTAGCCGATTCGCTCAATCAGCCGGCAGCGGGGTCCCGGCCCGCGTCAGACGTTGAGCGCCCGGCGCGCGTCACTGATGAGCCCGTTGGCGTCGGCCCCGTACACCGCCGACTCCCGCAGGGTGTTCCAGGTGCGGAGGTAGGTATTCACGCTGGCCTCGTCCTCCACCCAGAGTTCGGAGTGCCAGGTCTCCACGATCACTCGGCTGTCGTCGTAGACCCAGAAGGCGGTGGCAGGCGGGATCTTGAGCGAGGCACTGAGCGGGACAATGCCCAGCTCCACCGTGTCCAGGCCGACGGCGCCCGACAGCCGGTCAAGCTGTGCGGCCAGCACGGACGGCGGGCAGACAAGGGCCCGCAGTGCGGCCTCCCACAGGAGCAGGTGGAAGCGCTTGGTGGGGTCGTACAGCGCCTGCTGCCGCTTGATGCGGGAGCGCACGGCCTCCTCGGTGTCCCGGGGTGACTGCTGCTCCGGCTCGGCGTGGCCGTCGGCCGCGAGGCGCTCGAGCTGCTCGTAGGTCTCGTCGTCGACTTTGATACGGATTTCCCTGGCCATGCCCCCACGGTATCGGGCGGGGCGGGGGTGCGGCAGAGCTGATTCCCGATCCCGAACCGGGTGGCATGGCGGCACTCTCTGCTGCAGGCCGGTGAGGGACCGGGGCAGCCGCTCCGTCACCGGGGCCACTGGACCCGGCCGGCTGCCCCGGCACACCGGTTCATCCTGGCATCAGTACCTGGTGGCATCGGCCTCTCTTCGGGATCCTGCTGAGTGCACGCGGCCTCGCCCGACGCGGGTCCTGGCGATCCGGGGCTCCGTGCCGGACACCGGAAGACGGCCGTGGCCGAGCCCAGCAGCCGCGCTACGTCCTCCTCGGCGAGGTAGTCGCGCGCGGCTGGCCCGTACCCGGACGTCCGGGCCGTCACAGGCCCGGCGTCCCAGTGCCTTCGCGGCCATGATGGGCGTACAGATGGCCGACCAGGCCCTCGCCGCGCTGGCGCAGTAGCCCCTCCCGCAACGCCATGGCCCCGCGGGGGGATCAGCCATCACATCCCCGGCTCGGGAGTCGCAACGTCCAATGACGCTCCGGCGCGGCCGCACCCACCTCGACGAGCGCTGGCGGATCCTGCCCGAAGGTGCCGGTGAGAGTGCTAAGCGCTCGGCCGACGCCAGCAAAGTTCCTCCCATTCGGGTGACGACATCGTGCTGGGCCGGGTCCAGGTCCAGGGGGGCGGGCAGGCATTCACCGGCCTGGTAGGTCAGGGCGAGCGCGGTCTTCTCGTTGGGTTCGAGTCCTTCGTAGGTATCGCGGAGGAAATCGCTGGGACGTGCCATGAAGTCGGTGATTCCGCGGCTGTTGAGTTGGAGGTGGCGCGTGAACGCTTGTCGGCCCAGGCGTTTGGCGACTTCGGAGTAGAAGGGGTCTGCGTCGGCTGCCTCGCGAAGATGGAATTCATGCTCCGGCGGACCTCGTGGGGATGGTCGCCGAGCTTGATGTGGTTGTAGAGGATCTGCTGCCGTTCCTCTGGCGAGAGCTGCGCGGCGTCCACGACGATCTGTTGTTCGTGCAGGAGAGGGTAGGCGGACTCCTTCAGGTAGCGGCGGGCATCGCGGTAGATGTAATCGCGTGAGGTGAGGACGACTTTTGCTCCGCCGCGGACGGCGGTCATGACTTCCCGCATGTGCCGGGCCCAGTTGTCGGTGAGGTGCCGCTCGTGGCGGACGCTGCCGAAGGCGTCGTCGATCCAGAAGAACTGGTTCGGTTCGTGTGGGTTCCAGTGGTGCACGAGTCCGGCGGCGTCGGGCGCTTTGACGGTCAGGCAGCCCCAGGCGTCGAGGGCGGTTATGGCCAGGGTCTCTGCGATGACGGATTTGCCGACGCCCGGCTCGCCGAGCAGGAGAACGAAACCGTGCTCCTGCACGGCTTGGACGGCACGCCGGTAGGCGTCGGTGACCACGAAATCGGCCAGTTCGTCTCGCAGGCGGCCGAGCAGGGCCTGGGCCTGGGTGTAGGCGCGGTCGTCGAGGATCTGGGAGAGGTCGCCGAGTCCGTAGACGCGAGGGACGAAGGTCCGCAGGCGCTGGTGGCTGGCTATGGTGTCGCAGATCCACTGGCCGTCGAGAATCAGCGGGTACCCGACACCGACATCGATCAGGCGCTGTCGGATGGAGGCTCCCGAGGTACCGCTGACCCGCGCGTTGGTGAGCAGGACGTAACTGCCGCACAGACCCTGGTCCACCAGCGCCTGGGCCTTGGCGAACTCGTCGTCGAGGTCCGAGGGCGTGAGGGTGGTGTCCGCTTTCTTGGTGTGCTTGCACTGCAGGACGAACGGGCCGTCGGGCAGATCCTGGACCCCGATCGGGTCCGGTGGCTGCTGCCAGATGCCGGAGAATGCGCCGTCGCGTCCGCCGTCGTTGGAGTAGGCGAAGGTGTGCACCGACTGCGCCCACACTTCGCGGAGTACAGCAGCGCACAGGTCCTGGAATGCGCGCCAGCCCAGGGTGTGCAGGGCGAAGAAGGGGGAGCCCGGTGCTGCGACGGTGCCATTGCGGGGGTGGTCGGTCACTGTGGCTGGTCCTTCGCGGGGCCGTTGTGGGGGAAGTGGACAGGGCGTCTGAGGTTGTTGTACGGGCTGTTTCTATGACGGTCCGCTGCGAGCGCTCGGTGGCGACACACCGGTCCCGGTCACCGGTCAGCACTTGGCCGCTGAGCGAGCCCGCGCCGCTCGTGGCCGTGTGGTACGCCGCTGGCCGCTCCGCGTCCGGCGCGCGGTCGATGACCTTCTGCACCGTCTCTGATGAAAACGGCCAGGCAAAAGACGTTGGGTGGCTGCGGATATTGGCTTGGTCCGCCTGCCCGCGGCCGATCAACATGGAAGCCGTAACTACGCAATGCCGGCAGCCGAGTTCACGGCCAGACCGGTTGCGGTAGGGGTTTTCGTGCGACTGGGGTTCAGTGGCGGTGTGTTCGAACTGCATCCGTGTACAGCTCCCGCGTCAGGTCGTGCTCACTGATACCCAGCTCTGCCAACACGGCGCGGACGTCGGCGAGCGCTGCCTGTGTGTCCGTCTCGTTGACCAGGGTCTCCAGTTCGAGGAATGTGCCGTCGAGTTCCGGGACGCGCACGAGGGTGGCGAGCATGCGCCGGCCGCGGGCCTCGAAGTCGTAGTTTCTGCAGCGCTTTTCGAAGGCGATGACGGGCATGTAGCCGAGTCCGTGCAGCATGGCGTGCACTGCTTCGGCGTCCTCGACGCGGGTCTCGTGCTCGGGCTTCGATCCGGATACCTCGTCGACCTGGGCGCCCTTGAAGGTGAGTACGGTGCGGGTCTCGTCCGGGCCGTGCACGGTGCGTACCCGTAGTTCCTGGTCGCGCTTGCCGAGGCTGCCGTCAGGATCGTCGTAGTAGGTGTCCTGGTAGACCTCGGCCCGCCCAGTGGCGCGCTCGTCGAGCCGGCGCAGCACCTCTTCCGGCGTATGCACCCTGGCTTTCAGCTCCGCCTCGATCATCGGCCGGTTCCCCTCTCTTCGCTCGTTCAGACGGTCTGCTGGGCCCCGTCGAGGATCGTCTCGAACATCCGGCGGAAACCCCGGTACAGCGGGCCGTGTGGGGTCTCCATCACCTTGTAGGTGGCCGACTCGTGGCCTTCCCAGCCTGCATCGAAGGCGCCCACGAACATGGTGGAGTCCGTGCGGATGAGCCGCCAGGTCGGCAGCATGCCGTATCGGTAGACCTGCACGTCGCAGTTCTCTGCCAGTTCACGCAACCGCGCCTCAGCAAGATGCACGCCGCCGGCCAGTGACTCCACAGACTCACCGATTTCGGCCGCACGCCGGGCCAGCGCGGACGACAGCGGGTCCAGGAGCAGCACGCGCACCCGCAGCCCCCGACCGCCCTGCTCGCGTGGCAGGCAAGCGCGCAGGAGCGAATCGTTCAGCCCGATCAGACCGAGGCCGCGAACGGCGAGCACGTCCAGCTGCTGCGCTGCGCGGGCATGCTGCTGGATCTCCTCACGGGCGGAGGCCTGCGAGGCGTAGACACGGACGACCTCGGGGAACGCGGCGAGGTCGAAGGCCGGCCCGCCGCTGCGCTTCTCCCTGCTCGCTGCCAGGCCGAGTAAGTGGCGGGCATCATCGGGCATGTTCAGCCCGTCGGCGATGCGCTCGTAGACGTCGAGGCGGGACACTTCACGGCGGCCGTTGATGATCTCGTTCACGCGGGCCTGCGTCATTCCGATGGCGGTGGCGATCCGCGATTGGCTGACTCCCGCGTACTGCTGCACGTGCCGGAACACTGCGCCGATGTCCCTGCGGCGTAACGCCTGGCGGACGTCGGCGCGCTCCCACGCCCAGTCGAGAAGCTCGATCGGCGCCACTGTCCCGGACATGCCGCAACCCCCGGTATCCACAACTGAGATGGGAATCCATCTCACAGTGAGATTACCGTTCGGGTATCGAGCGGACACGGTACGTCACAAGATCCTGTCGGCATGAAGAACCGAACCGCACACACGGTTATCGCGGCGGCCGACTGGACACTCGGCCTCGACACCTCCGAGGGCGCTCCTCAGCAAGCACTGCACGAGGCGCAGTGCACCACATGTGACGAGTCGTCCGGTGCGACCGAAGGTCGGCGGCTTCCTGCCGAGGTGTGGGCGCTCAAACACACGGGACAGCGGCCCGGGCACCGCTCGTTCCGGGTCGTACAGACGTGCTTCTGGCGCGTCACGCCTGCCGAGGGCAATCCCTACCGGGAGACGTCGTGATCTGCGCGCGCTGCCACCAGCCGATCCACCCCGGTGAGCAGTACGAGCGCCTGGACAAATTCTCAGCGTCAGGCCCCGGCATGACGATCGTCGTCCACGAGGCCGACTGCCCGTCGACAGCCAGGCGCAACTCCCCGACGACTTGAACTCGCGTTCTGACCGGCCTCTGGCGGCGTCCTTTGTCCGGTTCGGCGGCTGCTTCTGCTGCCCGCCCCCACCCTGCCGCGTCTTGCTGACGTCACGGCCCCTGGTGCCAATGTACGTAGAGAGGTAGTAGTAGCTTTGGCCTGCCCGTGATCATTCATCAGGGGCGCTGCGGGCACCTGGGTCTTACAGGCGACGGCCGCCGGGCGGGGGTGGTGCTCGGCGGTATCGATCTGATCCGCTCCGCTATGCGCAAGGCGGCACGGTCGTTGGGCTGGTCGCGGCTCCAGACGTTCGGTGGTGTGTATCCGCAGGTTGCTGTCGCGGGTGTCGTGGATCAGCGGTCGGTGGTGCGTCGTGGAGTTAGTAGGGGGCTGGCGAGTCCGTGTTGGCGGGCGTCAGCTGGTTCGCAGTTCGCCTTGGTTTACGGGCTGACTGCCCATGAGGGGACGGGGTAGGTGTGGACGTCTCCGAGTGCGAGGCGGAGCGGTCCGAGGAGGCGGTGGGCGAGGCTGGGGGAGAGGTCTTCGATTGCGAGGGCCGCGGCGGCGAAGCACACCGCTTTTTGTTCGTCCGAGAAGTCCCGTACGCGTTTGCCGTGGGAGCGGGCTGTTCGGTCCAGTGCTGTTTCGGTGTGCTTGATCAGTGCGTTCTTCAGCGTGGCTCGGTCGGCGGTCGCGGCGAGGTCCTGTGCCTCATACCAGGCGGGGTCTTCGCGATCGGTCGGCCATGCCTTGTTGTAGGAGCGGCGCAGGGTGAGGACTTCGTCCCAGGTCAGCTTCTCCAGTCGGGCGAGCAGTGCTGCCGCTGTCCGCCCTTGGGGTCCCAGCGCCCACCAGGCCGGTACCCGGAACCATATTCTTTGGCCCCAGGTCCGTCCGGAGCGCTCCTCGTCGTCGTTCGGGGTGAGACTGATGATCCACAGCCCGAACGGGATCTCGGTCGTGAACGGCAGGTAGGAGGCGCCTGATGCATGCGGTGCTGCGCGGTGCCATGGCTGCTTGCGGCGCCGCAGCGGCACGCCGGGTGTTTCCTGGATGAGGATGCTGCGTCGGTCGCGCAGGGAGGCGGCGTAGTCGACCGGGTCGTCTTCGAAGCCGCGGCCTGAAGGGCGTGTGACCTTCCAGCCCCAGTCGGCTGGCAGACGGTTCGGGTCCACTCTCGCGGCTGTCCAGTCTTCCCACCCAAGGCCAGGCACCTGATCCCCCTCCGTGACGACACTGGAGCCCCATCTTGGAGCGCCCGGAGCGGGCGTGCCGTGCGGGCGCCGAAAGAGTGCTGCTGGCGCCGGGCAGGGGACGTCGGGGCGGCGCGCCGGGCACGCCTGCCGTGTCAGCGCCGTGCGGAGACTCCGCCGCGCTGCAAGTAAAAGCAATGGGGCTCGCCCGGTCAGATCACGGCAAACCCCATTGCTTGAGCGTCCTGCGCCAACAGCACGCTTACCTCGCATCGCGGTGCACAGTCCGGGTCAGAGACTGAGGTGCCCGGCGACCAAGGCCACAGCCCTCGCGGGCTTGCGCCCAGCATGTCATCCATCGTCGGCCAGTGCTGCACCGAAGGTGCCGCTCCTGACCGCGTCAGCGGTACATATTCTGAAGAATGGCGCCTTGGCCTGCCGGAACGTGACCGAAGGCGCAGTTTTTAAGTACAGACTCTCCATGTGGTGTGTACGGGTTTCTTAAAAAGAGCCCTGAATTCTTCAGAAGCCGTTCACATCAGAATGGACAGCGCCCTCGCGAGTGAGCCAGCATGAGTGCGCCAGATCAGCCTTGGCGCCAACCAGGGCCTGGCATCGAACTAGTCCGGGTCAACGAAGCGGAATTCACGCTTCCATTAAGAGACTGAGGTGCCCACGCCATGACGTATGTCGTGACGTCCAGCGGCGTTCCTATCCCGATCGGTCCGCTGACGATCCTGCAGAGCCGAGAGATCACTGCCGCGATGGTATGGCTGGTGACCGTGGTTCTTCTTGCCGTCATCGTGCTCGTGGTGGTCGGATGCGCTCCGCCGGCCGCTGTCGCTGCAGTGGCCGGCGGAAGCCTGATCGCCGGGAAGCTTCGCCAGGTACTCGCCTGATTTTCTCCGCGGGGGTCAGCGGCTGAGGCTGGCCCCCGTGCGCAGTTCAAGGTCCTCTGGAGTAGACGTGGGACGTCGCACCAACCAGTTACCTATTGGGCAGGGGAGCCCACGGGTCCTCGAATTCGCCGCCGCACTTCGCGAGCTCCGAGAACGGGCGGGCAGCCCCACTCTTGCGCACATGTCCACGAGATCCGGCGTCTCTGCGGCTTCGCTGTCCAAAGCCGCAGGGGGGTATGAGTTGCCATCGTGGCGAGTGACGAAGGCCTATGTGGAGGCATGCTTCGGCGATACCAGGCCGTGGCGCAAGAACTGGGAAGAGGTTCGCCGGGAGATTCGGCCCAGGGAGTTTGCCAGTGATGACTCCGTGGAGTCGCTGCATCTGAGCCCCGAGGAGCGGCGGAGGGCGTCTTGGCCTCGCATCTGGGAACGGTGGGACAGAACAGGACTCATCCTCCCCTCGCACCGCGCCGAGACCAATCTGGACCTCAGGCTCGCCCTGCAGTCCCTTCGCGCTTACCGCTCACTGTCACTACGGCAGCTTGCCCACCTGATGCCCTACTCTCATACGAGCGTGGCAGCGGTGCTGTCAGGAGCGCGTCCGGTGTCGCCATACTTCCTGCGCAACTACCTGGAAGCCTGCGGTGTAACCTCCCCGACCGAACTGATCAGCTGGTTCGACCTCCTTTCTATGGCCAGCCCTGAGCACCAAAATTATGCAGCTCGTACTCGCTTGATGGCCATAGCTATGAATGGTCGAAATAGTGCGAGTTCCAGGACTTGGCGCTCAGGGGCGCTGCCAGTGAGTGCAGAGATTGTGCGACTTAGGCAGTTCTCCCTGCAGACAAGATCGAAAAACCTTCGGGAATGGCTTTCCGTGAATCTCTCCAGTAGAGAGAAGCGCGCCATGTTCCGGCGACTGGAGAAGCGCTACGGAATGAACTCTGTTGACCTTTCACTGTTTGAGCGGGGCGAGTGGGAGCTCACACTTGTGGAGGTCAACCGGCTGGTAGGCGAAGCCAAGCGGCTGGGCTATACCGATATAGACCCTCTCGTCGAGTCCGTGTTCCGCAATCCGGCATGATGCCGCCGACCTGCAGGTCAGGTTGGCTGACGCCGTTCAGGATGGCGTGACGCGGAACGCGGAGTGCCGGGTGATGTCGATCCAATCGGACTGGTCTGGTAGCGCAGTGGCTGCGCTCCACGGGCGGATGTCGCTGTGGGTGAGGAGGCGTGTTGGCCGGGGTGGAGGCGGGGCCAGGTGTTGTGCTGGTTTCGGAGCCATTGGCGGCTGGCGTGGGTGTGGGTGCGGGCCACCTGGCAGCGGCTCACCCCGATAGCCGGCCCCGCCCCGAAGTACAGCGCGCACGGGCCGCGTCCACGTCGTACAGGACGGCACCGCCCACCAGACGCAGGCGATCTTCCTCACTGACGCCGAAGCCGCCGACTGGCTCACCGCCACGGCGGTCGGCGACGCCGGGAGTACTGTTCCAACGCCTGCCGCCAGACGGCGTACCGTCGCCGCAATGCAGCGGTACGCCAGGCGGACGTCGTGCGCGAGTGCCCTACCCCCGACGAGGTGGATTGCGCCCTGCGGGAGGGCCGGGAGGTCGTGATGTGCGAGATCGGCAAGCCGGGTTACCCCTCCCGCTACCTCATGAGGATGCACAGGGCTGAGATGTACGGACTCTGGGACGACGTGGAGTGACCTCTCACAACCCCGTCGTCGCCGAATCGTCGGATTCCGACCAGGCCGTCACGGAAGGCGGACCGGGACTCACAGGTGGGACGGTTCCGCTCGGCATGCACCAACTGCCAGGCGTTTGTCTCGGCGTCGCGCAGCCACCGTTCACCGAGCCAGGCGCCTTCGTGGTCGGCATAGCCCGCCAGGTGCCGGCCGATCACGGCCGCGGCCGCGCCCCGCTGCTCGGCGCTCATGTCGCCGACGGCGGTCAGTATCTGGTCGGCCAGACCCGCGCCGTCGCCGTCCAGGGCCCGCAGGACCTGATGCTTGATGTTGGCCGGCATGAAGACCGGTGTGCCGGAGGCCTGCCACAGCTGGAACCAGAGGTCCTTGGGCTCGTCGGACGGGAGGGGGAGCCCGGCGATGAGAGTGCGACCACGGGCGGCCGCCACCGGCCCTCACGCTCAACGGGGCGCGGCGGGCTGCCCGCCACTGCTGGCTGGCCGTGAACGGCTGCACCGGGCGGGTGTTGGGCGTCCTGGGCCGGAGCGGGGGTGTTTCGTGCCCTGACAGGCCAGGCGGCATTGGGCGGAGGTGCCGGAAGTCGCGGCGGACCCGGGCAGGGGTGAGTCTGTCGGGTTTCTCCCACGGTCACCCGAAGGCGAGCAGGCTCAGAGAGCGTCAGGGAGAGAAGCACCACCGTGACTTTTCCGGTCCGGGCCTGTGTGTTGCGGTGCTTGGTCGGGCTGGTGCGATCGGCCTGCCGGAGGCAGGCCCTGTTCTCTTCCTTGCTCTTTCTGTCTCTCTCCCTCCCAGGGGGTCGCTCATGCCGGAGGCAGGTACACCTCCTCGGAGAGGACTCGCCCAACCTCCCGCATCCCGAAAGGGGTTGGGCCCGGAGGGGCCCTTTCCCCTCCCCGGTATTCCGTGGTCTACTCCCCTCCACGGAATACCCATCAATTCCCCCTCTTCAGGGGATCGGAGATCTCCAATACCCACCCCAGCAACCCACATGACGAACCCTCAACTCAAACCCCAACCATCCACCCACAAAACCAAACCAGCCGTATTTCGTGCCGGAGGCACGCACGTTATGGAATGGCCGGAGGCCATTCCATAACTCCCCGCCGGAGGCGGGCAATTCGCGCGGGGACGCGCGAAACGAGCGAAGCGAGTATTCGGCTGCCGGAGGCAGAGCGAAGCG